>JAZUDB010000034.1:0-1512 GCA_045639385.1 Anaerovoracaceae bacterium
GCCTCCACGCAGTTCTGCCGGGTTGAGAATTCCTAAGAAATAAGCCTTGTCCTCGCCGTCGCCCAGGAAGGTCCGGGCAAAATCCATCACCTGTCCGATGTAGTCGTAGTCTTCCAGTACATCTGTACACAGGGCTTTGATGTCGTCCAGCGGAAGGTACTGGGTCAGTAAGGGGTCATCGATGCTCTGCACAAATTCCAAGCATTCCCGGATCAGCGGAAGGTTCTCTTCGGCGTAATCCATGTAGGGCAGCACGTAGTTTATATTGTATCCTTCGTCGGTAACAATTTCTTTAAAGGGATACTGATCCAGCAGATTGGGCAGGGGACGCAGCAGCGCGGGGATGGCTTTGTCGGCCAGGGTCAGGCCGGACTGGGCAAGGTCTTCCAGCTCTGCGGCCCGGGGCACGATGCGGGTAAGCTTAACAGAGGGACGCTGCAGAAATTCTTCTGTGCCCTGGGTAAAGACTTCCAGATCATCGGTAAAGCTGCGGATGGTGTCGGTGCTGGTGTTCATTCCGGTGGCTCGGATGGAGTTTAAGCCGGACCAGACTTTTTTTGCCGGCTCCAGCAGCTTGTAGGCGTTTACGGCCACGATGCTGCCGTAGGCGATGATTGCTGCCAGCAGAATGAGTATGATCCACAGTACCGGATGTTTTTTCTTTGTTTTGCTTCTTGCCATAATGCGTTTCCCCATGAAGAACATAATATAACAAGATATTATAACATATTCTGCGCCCCGTGTCGGGGAAGAATCTGTGAAGGCTTGCCCAGTGTGCTGCGGAGCTCGCGCCCCGGCCGTCTGAGTTTGGAGGCGCTCCCCGGTCGGTAGTTTTGCCCTTGCATACGCTGGTAAAATATGGTAATATGGATGCAGGTGTGTAAAAAAATGTTAATTATCGTTTGGCCGCGCGCGGCTGTAGGGGATTGAAAAATGATAACGGAAAAAGAGATAGAAGAAAGCATTCGTATTGCAGAGACAGAGCTTGCCCAGTGTCAGCGCCGTCGGAAAAAGATACCGGAAGGGAAGTTCCGTGTCCGTGAGCGAGACGGTCGGCTGGCGGTGTATCAAAGAGAGGGTCACGGGGCGAGTCGCCGGGAAAAATACTGTTCTTTGCAGAATGATCAACTGATTCGCGGGGCAATCGATTCGCGGTATGTTCCTGCAGTAGAAGCGGCTCTTCTTGAAGAATTGGAACTCCTGCATCAATTGCAGAGCAATTTGGAAAAAGGCTTAAAGTACCGGGCATATGAGCGCTTGCCGGAAAGTGCGAGGGCTCGGATTGCGCCGGTTTGCGTGCGAACGGAGGAGGTATGCCGCGCCTGGGCCGCAGAAGAATTTGTTTCAAATTCCATTGTTTTGCCGGAAGAAAACCAGATGGTTACCGACCGCGGCGAAAAGGTGCGCTCCCGTGCGGAACTGATTATTGCGAATATGCTGAATAAACTTGGGCTGGCGTATCGCTATGAATGCCGCTTTTATGTCAACGGGAGATCGGCGTATCCTGATTTT
>JAZUDB010000035.1:0-9262 GCA_045639385.1 Anaerovoracaceae bacterium
ATTTCGTATGCGGAAGCTTTTTTAATATTTTCCACACTGCCGAATCTGGCCAGCAATGCAGTTTTCCTCTTTTCTCCGATGCCCTCGATCTCGTCCAGCACGGAGCGGCTCAGGGCCTTTCCCCGCAGGCTGCGGTGATAATCGATGGCAAAACGGTGTACTTCCTCCTGGATGGCCCCGCAGTAGGCAAAAAGCTCCGAGTGACCCTTCAGAGGCGTTTCTTTTTCCTCCCAGAGCAGTGCCCGGGTGCGATGCTTGTCGTCCTTGACCATGCCCGCCACCGGAATGTCCAGCTTCAGAGCCGCCAGCACATCCTGCGCCGCGTGCACCTGGCCGGCGCCGCCGTCCATGAAGATGATGTCCGGCAGGACGGCAAATCCGGGGTCACCCGCCTTGGCCCGGGAGAATCTGCGGAACAGGACCTCCGTCAGAGAGCCGGTATCGTCCGCACCCTCCACGGTCTTGATTTTAAAGCGGCGGTAATCCCTGCGCAGGGGTTTTCCGTCCTCGAAGACCACCATGCCGCCCACGCTGTCCAGGCCGTTGATGTTGGAGATATCGTAGCTTTCCACCCGGTGGATCCGGCTGCCCAGTTCCTGGCCGAAGACCGCAATCAGGCCCTGCCGTACCGCATCTTCCTTCTCCGTCTGCCGCTGGGTGCGGGCGTCGATGTCGGAAAGCATCATAAAGGCATCCTTTTTTACCACGTCCATCAGGGCTTTTTTCTCGCCCCGCTCCGGTACCGCAATGGTGACCCTGCTGCCCCGCTGACCGGAAAGCCAGTCCGCAAGCAGCTCGCTGTCCCCCGGAGGAGAGGAAAGCAGAATTTCTTTGGGAATCATAACGTTGGCAAAGTAATACTGCTTGATAAATTCGGAAATCAATTCCTCCGGGCTCTCGCCGCCGTCTTCCCCCAGGAAGAAGCTTTCCCGGCCGGAAAGCCTGCCGTCCCGCACGGTAAAGAGCAGCGCATGCACGCCGGAAAGGCCGGAAACCGGCAGTACGATGTCCAGATTTTCCGGTTTGGAGAGCACCACCCGCTGTTTTTCCGCGATGGTGTCCATGGCGTAGAGATAGTCCCGGTACACCGCCGCATCCTCGAAGCGCATTTCCTCCGAAGCGGCGTTCATTTTGTCCGTCAGCATCCGGCGGATCTGTTTATCCTTGCCCTGCAGAAATTCCATGGCCATTTCCACGGACTGCATGTATTCTTCCCGGGTAATATCACCCCGGCACACGCCCTTGCACTGATGAATGTGATAATTCAGGCAGGGTTTGAAGTTTTTATCGAATTTTACGGCGGTGCAGCGCTTCAGGCAGCACACGTCGTTGAGCAGATCGATGATTTTGTTGGTGGCCCAGTCGCTGGCAAAGGGTCCGAAGTACTTGGACTTGTCGTTGGACACTTTCCGGCACTTCAAAACCCGGGGAAACTCCTCGCCCAGGGTCACCCGGATATAGGGGTAGGTTTTGTCGTCCCGCAGCAGAATATTGTACTTGGGCTGGTACTTTTTGATCAGATTGCACTCCAGCACCAGGGCTTCCATTTCGGAGCCCGCGTTGATGTACTCGAATTCCACAATGTGCTTTACCAGCTCCCGGGTCTTGGGGGTCTGGTTTTTGGACGATTGAAAATACTGGCGGACCCTTTTCTTTAAGGAAATCGCCTTGCCTACATAAATAATTTGCCCGAACTCGTCCTTGTGCAGATACACGCCGGGGCTGTCGGGCAGTTTTTTCAGTTCTTCCTGTATGTCGAACATCTGTATTTGTTCCGGAGAACAGCCCTACTGCTTACTGTCGGGGTCGCTGAATTCCGGATATGCATCATAATCGTAGCGCTTTTCATATTCCTGGTCCCAGGCTTCCCGGCGCTGACGCTCCAGTTCCGCCTTTCTGCGGGCCTTGGCGGCCTTTCTCAGTCTGGCCTTGCGCTTGTTGTAGGCACGGAGCGCCATAAGCGCGGCAAAGAGCACCAGCAGTACCAGCAGAACGGTCTTCAGAACCTTGAAAATCTTGGCTGCCGTGGTGTCTTCGATTCCGAAAACGGACAGAATTCCGCCCTTTGCGATACCTTTTTCCGCCACGATATCATAGACGGCAATTTCTTCGCCGGCCTCGAGAATATGTACTTTGCCCAGTTTGGTACCCGCTTCAAAGGGTGCCTTCACAGACTTGTCCAGCTCCACTGCCTGGGTCAGAACGGATTCCGAAGCTTCCGTGGGCAGGGTCACGTAGATCGCTTCGCTGACCACCGCGTTCACTTTATTGAATTCGCCGTGCTTTACCTTTACGATTCCCACCGGCACGTTCTTTTCCATATAATTTACCGTGCGGTAATGTTCAAAAGCCCAGTCCAGAATCTGCTGGCTGTCCGCATAGCGTTCCAGCGCCGTACCGGTACCGGATTTCATAACGATGGACAGAATGACCGTACCGTCCTTCTGTGCCGCCGCTACCAGGCATCCGCCCGCTTCCGGGGTGGTGCCGGTCTTAATACCGATGACTTCCGCGTTCTCGTACTTGGTGGTTTTGCGTTCATTGCCCACGTAAATGGACAGGTTTCCGTTCATCAGCAGATTGGAAGTCTGTACCGTGCCCGCCGCCCTTTTGTTGGTGGCGGCATAATTATATTCCGGCTGTCTTACCACGGAGGCAAGATACTCGTTTTTCATCAGTTCCCGGGCGATAATGGCCAGATCCGAAGCCGTGGTGTAGTGGTCCTCGTCGTGCAGGCCGTGGGGCGTAACAAAATGGGTGCCCTGGCAGCCCAGCTCCTGAACCTTCTGGTTCATCTGCAGCACGAAGGCATCCACCGTGCCCGATGTGGCCTTGGCCAGAAGAACGGCAATATCGTTGGCGGAAAGAACCATCATGATATTCAGCGCATCTTCCAGGGTAATGGTTTCCCCGGTCTTCAGGCCGAACTTGCTGCCTTCGGTGGAAGAGACCTCCTCGTCCGCTTCCAGCAGCTGATCGAGTTTCAGCTGACCGCTGCCGACCGCATCCATCACCACCAAAGAAGTGACCATTTTTGTGGTGCTGGCGGGATAGCGCTTCTCGTTTTCGTTTTTGGACGCCAAAAGTTCCCCGGTCTGAAGATCCATGACCAGGTAGGTGTCGGTCCAGAGTTTTTTATCCACAGTGGCTGCAAAGCAGACTGTGCAGGAGCACAGGAGGATTCCCAGTGCCAGAATGATGCTTATAAATTTCTTCATAGTGCTGAAATTATATCAATTCGGCCAGTTTCTGTAAAGCCAGGTGACGATGACTGATGCTGTTTTTGTACTCCAGCGGAAGCTCCGCAAAGGTTTTGTCGGAGTCCTTGGGAATAAAGATGGAGTCGTAGCCGAAGCCTCTGGCACCGGATTCCGCTTCCGCGATGTAACCCGGGCATTCGCCTCTGGCCACCACTCTGCTGCCGTCCGGATAGGCCACGGTCATCACCGTTACGAAGGTGGCGGTGCGCTTTTCAAAGGGTACGCCCTCCAGAGCGGCCAGCATCTTCACCCGGTTGTCCTTCTCCGTGCAGTGTTCTCCGGCGTAGCGGGCGGCAAATATTCCCGGGGCCCCGCCCAGCGCATCCACGAACAGCCCGGTGTCATCCGCCAAAGCGGGTTCTCCGGTAAGCCGGCACACCGTGCTGGCCTTGATCCAGGAATTTTCTTCACAGCTGGAACCGTTTTCATCTATTTCCAAATCGCCCAGACCGGCATCTTCCCAGGACACCAGCTCCACGTCGGTGTCTTTCAGCAGATCCCGGATCTCCGCCATTTTTCCTTTATTTTTCGTTGCGGCAACAATTCTCATTATTCTCTCCCTGCATAAAATTATGCTATAATATTTTAGTTATATTAGTATACCACGAGGAGGCAAAATGAAACACATACTTTTAACCGGAGGTCCCACAAATGAATACGTGGACGAGGTCATGAAAATCACCAACATGTCCACAGGCTCCCTCACCATCAGTCTGGCGAAAACCGCGCTGGCTCAGGGCGATCAGGTAACCATCGTTGTTACCAACAGTGTGCTCCTTACCCAATATTACGCAGAAATCAAGGACAATCCCAACCTGAAGACCGTGGCCATCGAAACCACCCAGGATATGTACGACGCCCTGGAGGCAGAGGCGGTCAATCACTACGACACGATCATCCACGCTTCTGCCGTTGGCGATTATAAGCCGGAGTTTACCTTCCGCATGGAAGATCTGGCGGAGAAGCTGTCGGACTATGTAGTGGGAAGAGTGGATTACGGTGCCAACGAAGGCAGACTGTCCACCCTCTTTAAGCCGGACAAGCTCCGCGAAGAGATTTACGCCGACCTGATGGCCATCATGGAAAAAGGCGACTACCGGGTGGACAACTCCAGCAAGATCAGCTCCTACGAGCCCAACCTGACCGTTAAACTGACCCTGACCACAAAGATCATCGCCAACCTGCGCAGATGGTTCCCCGACGCCACCCTCATCGGCTGCAAGCTGCTGGAAAACGTGACAAAGGAACATCTGCTGGAGGTTGCCACCAATCTCTGCAAGAAAAATGACATGGATTATATTATGGCCAACGACCTGGCCCTGCTGCGCAACGGACAGCCGATCCGCTTCCTGGTTACCCAGGACGGATACACCGGACTGGAACTCAACGGAGACGGTCCGGCCCTTCTGGATTACGCAGCAAAGGAGTGGTTTTAATGATTCAGGTAATTACAAACGGTACAGAAACATTCGGCATTCAGCCGGATTATGAAAGCGCAAAAAAGGCACTGGCAAGCCTGAAGGACGGTTCCTGCAAGGGAAACGATTTCCTGGGCTGGCTGCAGCTGCCGGAATACATTCAATCCGAAGAATACGCCCGGGTAAAGGCCTGCGGCAAAAAAATCTTTGAAGATGCGGAGGCCCTGGTGGTCATCGGCATCGGCGGATCCTATCTGGGCGCCCGTGCGGCCCTGGAATTCATTCTCTCCCAGAGATTCAACGAAACCCGGAGAAAAGGACCCAAGGTCTATTTCCTGGGCAACGGCATCAACGCGGCAGACGCACTGCAGGTGCTGGAGCTGGTCAAGGGAAAGAAGCTCTACGTAAACGTAATCTCCAAGTCCGGCACCACCCTGGAGCCGGCCGTGGCCTTCCGCATTTTCAAGGCTTATCTGGAAGAAAGCTGCGGCAGGGAAGAAGCCGCCAAGCGCATCGTGGCAACCACCGACAAGGCAAGAGGCGCCCTGAAGGGCCTGGCCGATCAGGAAGGCTACGAGACCTTCGTGGTCCCCGACGACGTGGGCGGACGCTACAGCGTGCTCACCGCCGTGGGACTTCTGCCCCTGGCGGCCGCCGGCATCGATACCGACAAAATTCTGCAGGGCGCAGCAAAAGCAAAGGAAGTCTGCCTTGCAGAGGAAGAAAGCAACCCGGCCATGATCTACGCAGCCCATCGCCAGGCACTGTACAACAGCGGCAAAAAGGCGGAAGTCTTCTCCTGCCCCTCCGAAAGCGTACGTTTCTTCGGCGAATGGTGGAAGCAGCTTTACGGCGAATCCGAAGGCAAGGAAGGCAAGGGCATCTACCCCTCCACCTGCGTCTATACCGCCGACCTGCACTCCATGGGTCAGTATATTCAGGAAGGCGAACGGATGCTCTTTGAAACGCTGTTCAGCTTTGAAAACGTGGATCTGAAGCTGCCGGTTCCGGAAACCGCTGACAACGCGGACGGACTGAACTACCTGGCCGGTAAGGATTACCGCGAGATTTACAATGCAGCCCGGGACGGCGTAAAAAAGGCCCACATCGACGGCGGCGTGCCCTGCCTGGAAGTACGGGCCGAACGCCAGGACGAAGACAGCCTTGGCCAGCTGATTTTCTTCTTTGAATGCGCCTGCGGTATTTCCGCACTGATGGAAGGCGTGAACCCCTTCAATCAGCCCGGCGTAGAAGCTTACAAGTCCAACATGTTTGCACTCCTGGGGAGAAAATAGGATGAGTTACAGAGAAGCTTACGAGCTCTGGAAAACCGACCCCTTCTTTGACGAAGCGGACCGGCTGGAGCTGGAAAATCTGACCGACGAAAAAGAAATCGAAGACCGCTTCTACAAGGAGCTGGAATTCGGTACCGGCGGACTGCGGGGCATTATGGGCCTGGGGTCCAACCGGATGAACAAATACAATATCCGCAGAGCCACCAACGGTTTTGCCCGCTTCCTGCTGAACAAATACCCGGCGGATCTGAACCGGGGCGTGGCGGTTGCCTACGACACCCGGAACCATTCCAAAGAGTATGCGGAAGAAACCGCCCTTGCCTTTGCGGCCTGCGGCATTCCGGTATACCTGTTTGAAATGGTCTCCGCTACCCCGCTGCTGTCCTTTGCGGTACGCCATCTGCACTGCATCGGCGGCGTGGTGGTCACAGCCAGCCACAACACCAAAGAATACAACGGCTACAAGGCTTACGACGAGAACGGCTGTCAGCTGCTCCCGGAAGACGCGGACGCAGTTATTGCCGAGGTGAACAACATCGGGGTCACCGATGCCATTACCACCACCAAGGAAAAGGCCCTGCGCACGGGCTTTCTGAAGTATATCGGAGAAGACGTGCTGAAGGCCTATTCCAAAGCGGTGCGGGCTGCGGTGCCGGAAATGAATCTGACCGACAACGCAAAGATTAAAATCGCCTACACCCCGCTTCACGGCAGCGGAAACATTACGGTACGCAGGGTTTTGAAGGACGCAGGTTTCCTGAACATCACCACGGTGACGGACCAGGAAGAAGCGGACGGAAACTTCCCCACCGTAGCATCTCCCAACCCGGGATCCGAAGCAGCCATGAAAATGGCCATGGAGCTGGGGGAAGAAATCGGTGCGGACATTGCCGTAGGCTCCGACCCGGATGCTGACCGGGCAGGCGTCGCCATCCGTCATCAGGGCAAACTGGAATTCCTGGACGGAAACTCCATGGCAGCCCTGATGCTGAAATACCTGACCGACCGTTACGGCAGAGAACTGCCGGAGCATCCCCTTTTCGTTACCACCATCGTTTCCGGCGAGCTGGCATCCGACATTGCGAAAAAGCGGGGAATGGAAGTATGCAAGGTCCTGACGGGCTTTAAATACATCGGCGAACAGATGACCCTCTGCCAGGACGATCCCGCCAGAAACTTTTTCTTCGGCTGTGAAGAAAGCTACGGCTTCCTGGCCGGCGATTATGCCAGAGACAAGTGTGCAGCCTTTGCTATTCTGACCCTCTGCTCCGCCTGCGCCTGGTATGCGCAGCGCTGCCGCAGCCTGGGCGATGTGATGGATGAAATCCACGAAGAATACGGTTTTTATCTGGACAGCCTGGACAGCTACAAGTTCCCGGGCAAGGAAGGCGCAGAGAAAATGCAGCAGCTCACCGCCGCCCTCCGGACGGAAGGAAAGGATTTGCTGCCCGACGTGGACCGCATTGCGGACTATGCCCCCGGCATGGAGGGACTGCCCCCTTCGGATGTACTGAAGTTCTTCTTCGGTGACGGATCCTGGATGGCTATCCGGCCCTCCGGTACCGAACCGCTGATCAAGGTGTACTACTCCACTAGGGGAGAGAGCGAAGAGGCCGCAGAAGCCAGCTACCTGGCACGCAAAGAACGCATGGACCGCTTCTTTGCTTAAAAAATAACAAAAATCAAATTAATCAAGAAGGAAAAGTTCTCATGGAAAACTCCGCCGGCTCCGAATTTTCCATTCGAAACCTTTTCCTTCTTTTTTGATGTGCGTTTTATTGTAAGCAACCATCCCAAGCGTCGGAAAGCGTTCTCCGGGGGAATTCGAAGCCGGCAAGTTTCCCCGGAGAATGTTTTCTGACAAATTTAATTTTCCTTATAACAAAAAAAGAATCCGGCGCAGTGCGCCGGATTCTCTATTTTATTGGTTTGATTCAGACTTACCGAATTAGAGGTTTGCCCATGCCTTGCATGTTGCAACTGTCTTAGCCGGGGAGTATGCCCATTCGTCAGCTCCGGTAACTTCCTTTGCGGATTCGGATACCGGTGCACCACCGATGATAACCTTAACATCGTTGAGGCCAGCTGCCTTGAGTGCATCTACTGTTGCCTTCATGGAGTCGATAGCGAGTGTCAGAACGCCGGAGAGAGCAACGATCTTAACGTTTTCTGCTTTGCAGGTTTCTACGATCTTTTCTGCCGGGCAGTCAATTCCGAGGTCGATTACGGTGAATCCGTTTGCTTCGAGCATGGACTTAACGATGTTCTTGCCGATGTCATGGAGGTCGTCCTTAACTGTGCAGAGTACCATCTTTACAGCCGGTCCATTGTTTTCGCCGGATACGAGGCCGTTCTTGAGGATTTCTACTGCCTGTGTCATGAGTTCGCCAGCATAAATGAGGTCGCCTACAAAGTATTCGCCTTCTTCAAATCTTTCGCCAACGATGTCCATACCCTTCTGGCATGCTTCCATTGCCTTTGCTGCATCTGCGCCGCCCTCAGCCATAACTGCCTTGAGGTCTTCAACCATTGCGTCCTCGTCGAGGTCGCCCATTGCTGCTGCTAATTTTTCAAAATCTACCATTGTTTCTTCCTTTCTCAAAAAATGAAACCTATAAAAAACTACTTCTTCTGACCGAACTTACCCTGACGGTATGCACGGTTATACTTTCTTCCGGCCTTGTCCAGCTCGCAGAGAGCTTCGCAAGCATAGATGGTGCCCATCATTTCTGCGTTGCACGGATCCATGATAGCGGAATCGAGTCCTGCCTTGATTGCATATGCCATGCAGTTGGAGTTAACGAACTTTCTTGCCGGCATATTGAAGGAAATGTTGGAGATAGCTCCGGTTACCTTTACGTTCGGTGCATAGTCATGAATTCCCTGGATGCAAGTTTCGAAATCTCTCATTGCTTCCGGAAGAGTTGCAAGAGCCATTACGCACGGATCGATGTGGAAGTTCTCCAGAGCAACACCGTAGTGATTTGCTTTGTCGATCATCTTCTTTGCGATGTCAATCTTCTTCTGGGATTCATACGGAATACCATCCTGGTCGCATGTAAGACCAACGATGTTCCATGCAGTTCCTGCTACCAGCGGGAACAGGATGTCGCACTTTGTTACGCCATCTTCCATGAATTCCATGTTAACGGAGTTGACCATACCCGGCTTCTTTACGTGACCTTCTTCGAAGATCTGCTTGAGAAGATAGGGGTTCGGGCTGTCGATGCAGACCGGGAGATCTGTAACGCCCTGAATCAGGTCGATGAGCCATACCATTGCATCATAT
>JAZUDB010000036.1:0-8385 GCA_045639385.1 Anaerovoracaceae bacterium
TGTGCCCAATTCATTTTTCGAAGCTCAATTGGGTGAAGACTCTTATTTTCGCCTGTGCCCAAAGTGCGTTATGAATGCCATTTGGGTGAAACCTGCGAGTTGATATGGCGCAAACATGTGCCCAAGTTCAGCGCAGATGCCAGATTGGGTGAAACACCCTAATATCTTTTAAAAGGAACTCTACAAATCCGGAGAATACCAGAATTCATGGAATTAGTCACACACACTTTTTGTCCTATATCCCCCCTATAAAAAGCATGAAAAAAGCAGGAATCCCGCTGCAGGGAATTTCTGCTTTTTGTTTTTATTCGGATTGCGCGGCGTCGTTAAAGAGCCTGCTTAAACTTTCGCATGCAGAGGACTGCGTTAAAGACGTTCAGGCTCAGTACCAGCAAAAAGACCAGAACCCCCAGTCCTTCGCTTGCGCCGGAGGCGCCTTCCGCCAGCAGTACCTGTGCCAGTTCCAGCAGAAAATCGTTGACCCCGTGAATGGCGTAAGGCACCAGAAAGCCTCTGCGGAGGATTATTTTCGCTTCTCTGCCGGCCTTTTCGCCGCCGGACTCTCGCAGCTTCTGCGCGTCGTACCAGGCGGCTCCCATATACATCTGCCACATGACGTGGCTGAGGAAGATGCCCCGGAGCACGCCCATGACAGCGCCGCCGCCCTGGAAACTGAAGACCACGGTCTCCGCAATTTCATAGCCCAGTCCCACGGCACCGAAAAGGACCATGGTGTCCGCTTTGGTCAGGCCTTCGCAGCCCCGCAGGGACCGCCGGGCGAAGCGAAGCTTGATCCGCTCCTCAAACAGTGCCACCACCAGGAAGCACAGAAGTGCCTGATACAGCAGGGTAGTTTGGAAACTTCCGTCCAGCCCCCGAAGGTGCAGCATCAGATTGCCGCCCATTTCCAGCAGCAGGCCGCCCAGATTGTCTGCCAGCAAAATCAGAAGTGCAGCCGGGAAAAGCCCCAGAAGCCGGGCCTTTCTCAGCTGTTTTTTTGTGAGTTGACCGCAGGCTTTCTGTTTCCTGCGGATGGGGATGCCCCAAAGAAAGGCAAATAGTATAAGAACCGGTATACCCATGTTGTTTCTCCGCCGTGCGGGACGGGCGGACTAGAATGCCCAGTTGCCGTCCTTGAAAATCTGTACCTTTTTGCCGTCGCGGGTGGTTGCCACGATGTTCAGGTCTTCGGAACCGATCATGAAGTCCTCGTGGACCATGGAATCGTTGATGCCCATGGCTCTGCATTCTTCCAGCGTCTTGTTTTCGAAGCCTTCGATGGTGTCCATAAAGCCCATGCCCAGTGCCAGATGGCAGGCTGCGTTTTCATCGAACAGGGTGTTGTAGAAAAGGATGCCGCTGTTCTGGATGGGGGAATCGTAGGGAACCAGTGCGCATTCGCCCAGGTAGGCACTGCCTTCGTCCATGTTGATCAGGCTGGTCAGGGCTTCGTTGTTGTGTTCCGCGTTCCATTCCACCGCCTTGCCTTCGTGGAAGCGGATCCAGAAGTTTTCAATCAGTACGCCCCGGTAGGACAGGGGCTTGGTGGCGTAAACAATGCCTTCCGCCTTGCCCTTCAGCGGAGAAATAAAGCATTCTTCGGAAGGCATGTTGGGGTTGAATTCGATGCCCTGCAGAGAGGTGTCGGAGCCGCCGCAGAATCTGGAACCGTCAATCAGTTCCACGTCGAAGTCGGTTCCGTTCTTGCTTTCGTAGTGCAGGCTCTGAATCTTTAAGGAATTCAGGTAAGCGGTCTTTGCCTGCAGATTCTTGTTGTGTTCTTCCCAGGCCTTGATGGGGTCATCGGTAACTCTGGCGCAGAGCAGGATCTTTTCCCAGAGCTTTTCCATGGCCTGCTTTTTGGACAGTTCGGGGAAGAGCTTCTTGGCCCAGATGGGTCCCGGAACCGCGGCGATGCACCACTGGTACTTGTTTTCCATGGCATCGGAATATCCCTTGGTGATGGGGTACAGGTTCTGGCGGGACTTTGCATATTTCTTCATATTCATCTTCTTCAGACCGTCCGGGTCGTCGGAATCCAGGTAAATGCGGCAGGGCAGCACGTCCACAAAGTGCTTCAGACGGGCTTCTTCGTAATCGTCCAGGGTGCTCAGGGTCTTCATGCTGCGGTAGCGCACATTGGTTACCTGCAGGGGCTGGTAGTTCCAGTCCACCACAACCTTGCGGGCGCCCAGCTTGTAGCATTCTTCGGCCACCATCTGTACGAATTCCGGCTGATCCAGTGCGGCGGTAATGAATACCTCCTGGCCCTTCTGCACGTTAACACCCATCTTTGCGATCAGGTTTGCATATTTTCTTAAAACTGTCTTTTTCATAATATGACTCCTTTTTTCTTTCAATATGCGCCCATTATACCATTAATAAACTGCAGCGGGCTGAAAAAATACTTTTTTTCCCGCTTGACTTTGCAGGAAGAAGAGTTTAACCTTTAATTAGGTGAAAATATGTTAAACGGACGATTGCACAGACAACAAAATGAATTCCGGTTAACAGAAGAACATAAGCGGCGCACAGCCGAAAGTTCTTCCATAAGTCGAAGAGATTGACGGTAAGTAAGTGATTACTCACCGTCATTTTTTATTCACAGAAAGGGGAATTGACGATGAAAAAGAATCTAAGAAAATTTCTTTCGCTTCTGCTGGCGGTAATGTTAGCAGTCTGCATGGTACCGAATGTATTTGCGGATGCGGAAGAAGACAGAGCACTGAATTATCACGAAGTGGATTTTTCGGTAGGGGTTCCGACAAATCACACCATTGTAGACAATACCGGAGGAGAGGAAAACGACCCTGTGGGCATGCTGCTGCCGCAGTACAGCAGTGTGGAGGCCGGCATCATTACACCGGTAAAGAATCAGGGATCGGACGGTACCTGCTGGGCTTTCTCGGCAACGGCGTCCTGCGAGACCGCATACAATAAAAACAACGAAGGTGTTACGGATTTTTCCACCATTCAGCTGGTGAACTTCTTCTACAACCAGAAGATTGACCCGCTGGGCAATGCGTCCGGAGATTCCACCTCCATTATCGGGAGCACCAAGCTGCAGAGGGGCGGCAACCATGCTTTCACCATGTGGGGACTGGCTTCCTGGACCAACGGTGCAACGGAGGAAGTACTTCCGTACGAAGAATACAGACTTTCTGCGGACAACGATCGCATTCCGGAAGAATATGCAAATCTCTACGATATTGCACATCTGCAGAACGCTTACATTATTCCTTACGGAACGGACAGCGATTCTCTGTACGGAATCAAAGAAGCCATTGTGCGCTTCGGGTCCGTGGCATGTTCCTATTATCATAACAACAGTTACTATAATGCGAATCTCGGTTCGTATTATTGTACGGTTCCGGCCAGCAACCATGCAGTCTGCATCGTAGGCTGGAACGATACATATCCGAAGGCAAACTTCGGATCGCTGACGCCGGCAGGGGACGGCGCCTGGCTTGTAAAGAACAGTTGGGGCGAGGACTGGGGCACAGACGGTGATTCGGATGCTGCCCACAGTGGTCAGGAGGGGTATTTCTGGCTTTCTTATTACGATAAGTCTTTATCGTACAATGAAGAAGTATATGCATTTGATTTTCAGCCGAAGGAAAACTACCGGTACAATTATCAGTACGACGGTTCCTGCGGTCTTGAGTCTCTGATTTTGCGTAAGGGGAACAAATTCGGAGCGATTTATGAAATCAAGGGACTTACTTCCGAAAAAGAAACGCTGGATGCCGTAGGTGTTGGCTTCTATTCCACGGACATGAGCGGAATGGTTTCTGTTTACAGAAATCCCCAGCCGGGTAATCCGGCTTCCGGCGAATTGGTGGCAATGCAGTCTTTCGAGACGTCTTATGCAGGCTACTATACCGTGGAACTGGAGCACCCACCGGTTTTAAACGCGGGTGAAACCGTAGGTATTGTAATTGAATGCAACCAGGCCGGCACGTTCTTCGTGGACTCCAGCTATTCCAACGGAAACTGGATTCGCTTCACGGCAGACACCGCATCCGACCTTACGTATCTGATGGGTGCGGACGGCAGCATCGCAGATCTGGGCGCCCTGGGTTACACTGCCAGAGTCAAGATGTACACCAACGATTATGCGGAGCCTCCGGTAGACCCGGAAGAGCCGCCGGTAGACCCGGAAGAACCGCCGGTAGACCCGGAAGATCCGCCGGTAGACCCGGAAGATCCGCCGGTTGATCCGGAAGAACCGCCGGTGGACCCGGAAGAACCGCCGGTGGAAAAGCATATTTCCGTAAACGTACAGATTACCAAAAAGCTTTCCTCCAAGAATCTGCACCTGACAATTGCCAACAAGGCAACCATCACGGTTACCGCAGAGGGCACCGAAGTCAGAAAGGTGGAGTATTCCATGGATAACGGGGCCAGCTGGACCGAAGGAACGGAGTTTACTTCTTCCGCAGCAATTAAAAAATTCCGCATCCGGGTAACGGATTCGGATGAAGAAGAATACAATTTCCTGTACGAAAATAACAAGGTGACGGAAGTGGAACCGGTCACCAAATACGTAACCGTAAATGCGGAAGTTTCTTCTGCTCTGACCGGTAAGGGGCTGCTGAAGAAACTTTCCTATACGGTAAAAATTACCGCAGTCGCACACGATACCACGATCAAGAGCATTCAGTACTCCCTGAACAACGGAGCAAGCTGGACCACGGGTGTGAAGTTCTCCACCAATTATATTCTGAACAGCTTCCTGATCCGTGTGACGGATGCGGACGGAGACGTATATCTCTTTGAGTACGCAGACGGCGAAGTAAAACCGCTTTAACAGAGCACGCATACTCCTTTAATCATACATCTCAATCAAAAATGCCTTCGCGAAAGCGAAGGTGTTTTTGATGTTTACAGCCGGTTTTCCGCGAAGGCCCGGATCATTTCCGAGGTCAGGCTGAAGCCGTCGTCCTGCTGGGTAATGTCTTTGCGGTGGATCCAGCCGGCGAAACCCAGTTCGTCTTCCTGCATTACAATGGGTTCGCTGCTGTCCGCCGTGCAGACGAAGCCCAGAAGCAGCGACCCGGACAGGGGCCAGGGCTGGCTTTTGTAAAAGCGGATCTCTTTTACGTGCACGCCGGTCTCTTCCAGCACTTCCCGGCGCACGGTGTCTTCGATGGATTCTCCGATTTCGGTAAATCCCGCCACCAGGGCGTAGCGGGGCGCGGAAAGGCGTCCGGCGTATTTTGTCATCAAAAGCTTATCTCCGTCGGTGACCGCGGTAATCATCACCGGGTTGATGCGGGGGTAAATCAGATTTCCGCAGCAAGGGCAGCGAAGCATGCGCTCTTTGGTGTCGGGCACGGTTTTTTCGCCGCATTTTCCGCAGAAGCGGTTCTTCTGATACCAGTCGCAGAGCTCTACCGCCACGGCGGCGGCAAAGCCCAGATGCTTGGGCCGCTTTCGGGCGGCGGTATTCTGGTCCGTAAATACAAAACCTCCGGCCAGCAGCTCCTCTTCGCAGCGGTCCGGCAGAGCGTAGAATTTCACGCCGCTGACGGCAAACAGATAGAAGCAGTCTTCCGGAAGGCGCTTCAGATTTTTGACCGTGGGAAAAACCGGTTCGTCCGCATTTTTCAGCAGAATGCGGCGCTCTTTTACCAGCACCAGAAGGTCATCCTCCCGGGGGCCGGAAATTTCAAAACTGTTGTTGAAAATATAAGGATAAATGTCCTGCAGCATTTGTTTTCGCCTCTTTTCTTGCTATAATACCATATAACTTTAAAAGAATAAACGGTGAGGAATTATGTACGAATTGATTCAGCTTTCGGAAAACGATTTTTACGTGGACTGCCCGTCCAAAATCGGTGTGGTGTACCTGGGCGAAAACCGGGCGGTGCTGATCGACAGCGGCAGTGACAAAGACGCGGGCAAAAAGGTGCTGCGCCATCTGGAAAGCAGGGGCTGGACCCTGGCCGCCATCTACAATACCCACTCCCACGCGGATCACATCGGGGGCAACAAGCTGCTCCAGGACCGTACCGGCTGCCCCATTTACGCCCCGGGCATGGAATGCGTCTTTACCAATTCTCCCGCTTTGGAACCCATGAATCTTTACGGGGGCAATCCCTTTAAAGATCTGTACAATAAATTTCTGTGCGCCCAGACCAGCATGGCGCAGCCGCTGACGCCGGAGGCGCTTCCCGAAGGCCTGGAAATGGTGACCCTGCCGGGTCACTCCTTCGATATGGTGGGATACCTGACCAAGGACGGCAATCTGTTTCTGGCGGACTGCGTATCTTCTGCGGAAACCCTGGAAAAGTACGGACTTTCTTACCTTTGGGATGTGCCGGCATTTCTGCAGACCCTGGAGAAAATCAAGACGCTGCCGGCGAAAAAATATATTCCCGCCCACGCACCGGTGTGCGAAGATGCGGCCTCTCTGGCGGCTCTGGCAGACCTGAACCGGGCGGCGGTGGAGAAGGCGGAAGCACTGCTCTGCAGCCTCTGCGAAACGCCGAAGTGCTTTGAGGAACTTCTGGCGGAGGTGTTCGATGCTTACGGCATGACCATGAACGCCCAGCAGTACGTGCTCATCGGCAGTACGGTGCGTTCCTATCTTTCCGCGCTGCTGACCGCAGGCCGGATGGAGTTTTTCTTTGAAAACAACAAAATGCTCTGGAAGAGCAGAGAAACCGGAGCAAGTGATGAAAAATAAAAGTCTCGCAGGGTCTCTCACCCTGTTTGTTACCGCCTTTATCTGGGGCGTGGCCTTCGTGTTCCAGCGCTCCGGCATGGACCACATCGGGCCTCTGTCCTTTATGGCTGCCCGCTGTGTGCTGGCGGTTGTGTTTCTGGCCGTTCTGAATCTGGCGGTCAACAAAAAGGATGCCTTTTCCTTTGACCGGCCTACCCTGACCGGGGGCACTCTCTGCGGACTTCTGCTGACCGCAGCCAACAATTTTCAGCAGATCGGCATGCAGTATACCGGCGCGGGCAAGGCGGGCTTTATTACCGCGCTGTACATTATTCTGGTACCGGTGTTCGGCGTGCTGGTGCTGAAGAAAAAAGAAAGTCCCCGCATCTGGGCCGCCGTGGCCCTGGGCGCAGCGGGTCTTTATCTGCTCTGTGTGGAGGAAGGCTTTTCCGTGGAGCGGGGCGACCTGTGGATCATGGCCTGTGCGGTGATTTTTTCCTGGCACATTCTGGTGTCCGACAAGTATGCCAATCTGGCGGACCCCATCAAAATGAGTTTTCTGCAGTTCGTGGTCTGCACGGTGCTGGGAACGATTCTGGCTTTTCTGTTGGAAACGCCCACCTGGGCGGCGCTGCAGGAAGCCCGGGTGTCCATTCTGTACTGCGGCATTCTGTCCGCAGGCGTGGGCTACACCCTGCAGATTTTCGGTCAGCGCAGCGTAAAACCTGCGGCGGCCAGTCTGATTATGAGCATGGAATCCGTGTTCGCGGTGCTTTCCGGCTGGCTGTTCCTGCAGGAGCGGCTCAGCGGCCGGGAACTGGCGGGCTGCATCGTGATGTTCATTGCCATTCTGATGATTGAAATTCCTTCCGGCAAACGCGGGAACGATCCTGCGGCGGAAGGCTGAAGTTCATATTTTTTATTCCGGGGAGGTATTCTGATGACCAAATTCAAAAACTTTCTTCAGAGAAAAAACATTGAGTTCTCCGCAAAGCGCTACGGAATCGACGCGCTGGGTGCCATGGCCCAGGGACTGTTCTGCTCCCTGCTGATCGGTACCATCATCAAAACGCTGGGTCAGCAGATCGGCGCCCAAATGCTGGTAGATATCGGTACCTACGCCATGGCGGTGTCCGGTCCGGCGATGGCTGTGGCCATCGGCAAAGCGCTGCAGGCAGACCCCATGGTGCTGTTCTCGCTGGCGGCAGTGGGCTGGGCAGCCAACGCGGAAGGCGGCGCCGGCGGTCCTTTGGCGGTGCTGATTATCGCCATTATTGCGGCGGAATGCGGCAAAATGGTGTCCAAGGAAACCAAAGTGGATATTCTGGTGACCCCTGCGGTAACCATTCTGGTAGGTGTTGCTCTGGCAAAGCTGATTGCACCGCCCATCGGTGCGGCAGCAAACTCCTTCGGTCTTTTGATTGACAACGCCACCAAACTGCAGCCCTTCTGGATGGGTATTGCGGTATCTGCTCTGGTGGGTATTGCTCTCACGCTCCCCATCTCCTCCGCGGCAATCTGCTCCGTGCTCGGCCTCACCGGTCTCGCAGGCGGCGCCGCAGTTGCCGGCTGCTGCGCACAGATGGTCGGTTTCGCCGTTATGAGCTTCCGTGAAAACCGCTGGGGCGGCCTGGTCAGCCAGGGTATCGGCACTTCCATGCTGCAGATGCCCAACATTGTCCGCAACCCCAAAATCTGGATTCCGCCCATTCTCT
>JAZUDB010000037.1:0-1758 GCA_045639385.1 Anaerovoracaceae bacterium
CATTGGTGGTCATCAGGGTAACGACCTGGTACTGAATGGTCTGAACGCCTCTGCGGACTTCATCACGCAGACGTTCTTCGACAACTTTAGAAATGGCCTCTTCATCAGCGGTAATGCCAAAGGTAGCCATTTCCTTTTCAACACTCTTGCGGATCTTTTCGCGGCTGATCTGGACAAAGGGAGCCAGATGGGTCAGAGAGATGGACTGGCCGCCATACTGATTGGAAGCAACCTGCGCAATAATCTGGGTTGCGATGTTGCAGGCGGTGGAGAAGGAATGGGGCTTCTCGATCATGGTACCGGAAATGACAGTGCCGTTCTGCAGCATGTCCTCCAGGTTCACCAGATCGCAGTTGTGCATATGCTGGGCGAAATAGTCCGCATCGTGGAAATGGATGATACCGGCCTCATGAGCCTCCACGATGTCGCTGGGCAGCAGGATGCGGCGGGTAATGTCCTTGGAGACCTCGCCTGCCATATAGTCACGCTGGACGGCGTTGACGGTGGGGTTCTTATTGGCGTTTTCCTGCTTGACCTCCTCGTTGTTGCTCTCGATGAGGCTCAGGATGCGGTCGTCCGTGGTGTTGGACTTACGAACCAGGCTGCGGGTGTAGCGGTAGGTAATATACTGCTTTGCCACCTCGTAGTTGCCGTGTGCCATGATGCAGGATTCCACAAGATCCTGGATCTCTTCCACAGCAGGGCTGCGGCCCATCTCCTCGCAGGCATCGCCCACCTTCTCGGCAATGCGATGAATCTGCAGGGGCGTCATGCGGAACTGCTCTTCCACGGCAGCATTGGCACGGCTGATGGCGGATTCGATTTTATCCAGAATGAAAACTTCTTCTGCTCCGTTTCTCTTAATAATCTTCATTTCTCTGACCTCCGGTATATAAAAGGGAGCGCCCGGGGGGCGCATAGCATAAATCGGTTATAAGCCCGTAAGCGTCTCCTATTATACTACATATTGTGGTTTAATCAAGATGCAAAGCACTAAACATTGGGCCCGCTCTTTTGTGACATTTTACTACAGCATTTTTACCCAGAGAACAACCATTTCTCTTTACAAATTGTCCCTGAAATTTCGGTAAACCCGGAAATAGGGTTTGAATTTCCAAATCTTTGGGGCTATAATAATTTCCAGAGCCCTGCCATAAACGGGGAAAAATCTGTGAAAATTGGAAGGAGACCTTTTCCATGACTGAAAAATTCGGAATTTTGCCCAGTGGGGAAGAAGCCCATCTGTACACTATATCTTGTGGTTCCATGACCGCCTGCATCGCAGATTTCGGTGCAACTCTGGTAAAGCTCTTCGTTCCCGACCGGGATGGAAAGCCCGGTGACGTGGTTCTGGGCTACGATGACGCAAATGCCTACAACGTGAACGGCGGCTGCGCCGGTGCCACCGTGGGACGGAACTCCAACCGGGTGGGTCTCGCCAGAATGACCATCGGCGGCAAAGTCTACGCCATGGCCGTGAACAACAACCGCAACAACCTCCACAGCGGCCCCGATTTCTGGTTCCGCCGCATGTGGCATGTGGATTGCCTGGAAGATGCCGCCATCACCCTCTCTCTGGACACCCCCGACGGCGACCAGGGTCTGCCCGGTGCGGGTCACGTCACCGTTACCTACGCCCTGACGGAAAACGCCCTGCGCATTACCTACAAGGGTCTTTTCGACCAGGACACCGTATTTAATATGACCAACCATTCCTATTTCAATCTGGCAGGCCACGAGCATCCCGAGAAGGCCATG
>JAZUDB010000038.1:0-4043 GCA_045639385.1 Anaerovoracaceae bacterium
ACCGGTATTTGCAGGCTTTTCATCACCCCGAGGGGCAGCGGGCGATACAACAATCTTTAAAAGACAAAAAAAAGAGGAAACCCTGGGGTTTCCTCTCTGCATGCTTCGTTTTTGATTACTTCTTCTTGGAAGTCTTCTTTGCCTTGGTGTTAACAGCTTCTTTGAAAGCTTTTCCTGCCTTGAATACCGGAGCCTTGGATGCCGGAATCTTAACAACTTCTTCGGGCTTCTGGGGGTTTCTGCCCTGACGAGCCTTGCGAGCGCGAACTTCGAATGTTCCGAATCCGATGAGCTGGACCTTTCCGCCCTTCTTGAGTTCTGCCTGGATTGCTTCTACGACTGCGTTTACGGTTGCTTCTGTATCCTTCTTGGTAAGGCCTGTTTCCTTAGCAACTGCTGCTACTAATTCTGTCTTATTCATAATTTCCTCCTATATGTACTTCAACGTCCGCCTGCGCGGAACTATCTTACTCCCTTACATTTTACCCGACGGACGTACCTTGTCAAGCAGATTCGTTAATTTTTCAAGCTTTTTGACCCCTCGCAGGTCGTCCACGGTAATCGTTTTTGTGGCAAAAATCATAATCACATATACCAGCACGCCGCCGGCTACTGCCAGCAGAGTGGAAACGGAATTGCCGAAATGACCTTCCGCTGCATGGAAGACCAGCCAGACGATGACGCCCATGACTGCGCCGGAAATAATCGGCCGCACGAAGCACAGGTTCAGATTGAACTCCACCCCGGTGTGCTTCTTTACGGACAGGTAACTGAGGAAAGCCGCGATGGCGTAGGCAATAACCGTACCGTAGGCCGCACCCTTTACGTTAATGGCCGGAATGCTGCACAGGGTGTAGGTGGCGAAGATCTTCACCACGGCGCCCACCAGCAGGTTGATCACCGGCAGATTCTGCTTGCCGATGCCCTGCAGAACGCCGGACATGGCCTGGTGAATGGCCAGGAAGAACACGCCCGCCGCATAAGCCCGAAGGCATCCTGCCGCACCCAGGGCCGCCGTCTGCTGCCGGGCATAAAGCATGAGCATAATGGGCTTGGCCAGCACGAAAATACCGATGGCGCAAGGTACACCGGCAATGGCTGCGTAGCGCACCGCCAGCTGGGTATTGCTCTTGACCGATGCCTCTTCGTTTCTCTTCCGGGCGTCGGCAATCACCGGCACCAGGCTCATGCACACTGCCGCGGTAACCGCGTCGGGCAGGTTGATGATGGGAGACGCCATGCCGGACAGCTGACCGAACATGGACCGGGCGGTGACGGAATCGTAGCCGATGGACACCAGCCGGGATTTTACGATAACGGTATCGATGGTATTGATGATCGGCATGATCAGGCTTCCCAGGGTGATGGGAATGGCAATGCCAAACATTTCCTTGATAATGGCGCCGCTGCCGGCCACGGGACCGTCGTAGGGCAGCTCCAGTTCTTCTTTTCTTTTGGCTTTCTGACGGCCGATGGCCAGAATCATAAAGAGCAGGGCAAAGAGTCCGCCGGCAGAAGCACCGAAGGTGGCGCCTGCGGCCGCCTGAGGCAGTCCTTTTTTCAGCAGCAGAATGGCCAGGACAATGCCGATGCCTACCCGGAAAATCTGCTCAATTACCTGAGAAATTGCGGTGGGCTTCATGTTCTGCTGTCCCTGGAAATATCCCCGGATGGCGGAGATAATGGGGCAGAAGATCAGGGCCGGTGCCAGAGAATACATGCAGTAAACCGCATCCGGTTCTTCGATGTACCGGCAGATCTGGGGTGCAAACACCGCCAGCGATACGCCGGTCACCAGGCCGATGGCAATCATGACCCGCATGGACAGCTTGTAGACCCGCTGACTCTCCTGATAATTTCCCTGGGCTCTGCGCTCCGCCACCATACGGGAGATGGCGGTGGGAAGACCCGTGGAGGAAATGGACAGCAGACCGATGTAGATGGGGTACGCGGTCTGGTAGTAGCCCATGCCGTTGTCGCCGATGATATTTGCCAGCGGAATGCGGAAGCATGCCCCCAGCAGTTTGGAGATGAGGCCGGCCGCACCCAGCAGGGCCGCGCCGCCTACAAATGATTTCGTTGCTTTTTTCTCTTCCATTACTTTTCTTCTATAATTCCGGCTTTGTATGCCTCGACCAGCATTTTCAAAGTCTCAATGGTTTCGCTTCGCTTCTTTCCGTCATCCGTATCCATATTCAGAATGCGTTCGGAAATATCTTTTTTTGCCACCTGGGTGGAGTGAATATCCTGCTCCTCGGCGATGGCTTTTTCCTTGCTTTCGAAGGGATCGTGGGCGGTAAGAATAAACCCGTAGGAATTCTGCACCAGCGAATAGCCCGCGATGCCCGTGGTTTTCTGATAGGGCTTGGCAAAGCCGCCGTCGATGATCATGGCTCTGCCGCCGGCATGCAGGGGGTTGGTACCCTTCTTCACCGGCATGTGACCGTTAATGATGCTTCCTTCCTGCACGTCCGCCCCGAATTCCGCCAGGATTTTTTCCACGGTCTTTACGTCGTCCATCAGGCGGTAATAGGGGTTGTCTTCTTCAATCCAGGTTACCGGGTCATCGATAAAGAGACGCTCGAAGGTGGTGATCTTCTTCTTGCCGAACAGGGGGCTCTTGTAGCCGCACCAGAGGAACCAGCACATGTCCACGCCCCGTTCCTTCTCGATGCCGGGCTTGCCGTAGTAGCCCTTGCGCACCAGAGCGTCGGCGTAGTCGAACCAGTCCTTGCCCTGCCGGTAGCCGTCGGAGGTGTTGATGGGGGCAAATTCCCCGTCCTCCGTTAAAGGCATGCAGCCATGGAACAGCAGATTGCCGTTGACCCGCTTGTACAGGCTGCCCTTCTCGTAGAGGAAACGGGTGTGTTCCTGCAGGCGCACGCTTTCCATAAAGGCCTTGCGCAGGCGTTCCACCACCGCTTCTTCCTCTTCGGTCAGGCGGTAAGGATCTGCCGGGTCGATGGTGGGGAAATTGGTGTCCTTTAAGGGGTATTCGATGCCTTCCACCACCACGGTGCCCTTCTCGAAATCGATCTTGTGCAGCAGGGGCAGCTGATCCATCTCGTAGTAGGGATGCTTCTTTACCAGGGCGCCCTCCAGTTTGAACTGGATGATGGCAATGGCCTTGGAAATCTTGGCCAGCGACACCAGATCCGTGTCGTGCATGGCGTCCCACTCGGAGGTGACCGCCGTAAAGCAGCTGCAGGGATCGTCCCCGTAGGTCTTGAGGGCAAAGGTAATGAGGGGGCGCAGAGAAATACCGTAGCCCACCTCCAGGGTGTGCAGATTGTCGTAGCGGGTGCAGATGCGGATGACGTTGGCAATGCAGGCCGCGTTGCCCGCCGCAGCGCCCATCCACAGAATATCGTGGTTGCCCCACTGAATGTCCACATCGTGATAATGCTGCAGGGCATCCACCACCCGGTCGCCGCCGGGACCTCTGTCGTACACGTCGCCCAGAATGTGCAGTTTAAACACCGAGGTAACGCAGATCAGGTCGCAGAGGGCCACGGTCAGGGAGTCTCCCTCCCCGGCGTCGATGATGGAATTGATAATGCTCTGCCGGTGATTGCTGCTGCGGAAATCGTCGCTGCCGTTGGTGCTGAACAAAAGCTCTTCGATGATGAAGGCAAAGTTCTTCGGCATTTTCCGCCGCAGATAGGAGCGGGTATATTTGAAGGTGGTCACCTCCAGCAGCTTGACCAGCCGGTTCAGGGCCTTCTCGCAGAAGGCGTCCATGTCCGTGCCGGAAGCCCGGAGGATTTCCAGTTTTTCTTTGGGATAGTAAATCAAAGACGCCAGCGTCCGGCGCTCTTCCGGGCTTGCGTCCGGGAAGGTTTCGTCGATTTTGCGGCGTATGGTACCGGAGGCGTTGCGCAGAATGTGCAGAAATGCCTCGTATTCTCCGTGAATGTCGGAGAGAAAATGCTCCGTTCCCTTGGGAAGATGCTGGATGGCTGAGAGATTGATAATCTCCGTGGCTGCGGAAATCCGGTTGGGATAAGTTTCCGACAGCAGGCGAAGATATTAAGTCGGATCGT
>JAZUDB010000039.1:0-15904 GCA_045639385.1 Anaerovoracaceae bacterium
CAGAGGCGTGGCGCTTCTTGCCTGCATCAACAGCGGGCTGGACATCTTCGAATACACGCCGCTGCAGATCAAAACCGCCATGACGGGCTACGGCCGGGCGGAGAAAAAGCAGATTCAGGCCATGGTCAAGATGATTCTGGCGCTGGACAGCATTCCGAAGCCAGACGATACCGCAGACGCCCTGGCGGCTGCCATCTGCCACGCTTATTCCGGAGATGCAAAAAAGAAACTGTTTTTAATGAAGTAGGGAGACCTTATGATTCATTACATTAAAGGATATATTACCGATACGCTGCCCGGACGGGTAGTCATCGAAAACGGAGGCATCGGTTACGAGGTATTCGTGCCGGACAACAGTCCCGCCTATCTGGCTTCGGAAAGCGAAATGGTCACCATCTACACCAGCATGGTGGTGAAAGAGGACAGCATCAGCCTCTGCGGTTTTACGGACAGCGCTTCTCTGGAAATGTTCCAGCTGCTGACTTCCGTCAGCGGTGTGGGCAGCAAGGGCGCCATGTCCATCCTGTCCAAACTGACGGCAGCGGAGCTGCGTCAGGCTCTGGTGTTTGAAGACGCAGACGCACTGACCAAGGCCAACGGCATCGGCAAGAAAACCGCGCAGCGCATCGTGCTGGATTTAAAGGACAAGGTAAATGCTGCGGATCTTCCGGCAGCCGGTGTTCCTGCGGAAACGGTCAAACTGAAGAAGGGTTCCGCCAAGGAAGAAGCCGTGCTGGCACTGCAGGCTCTGGGCTTTTCCAAGACCGAAGCCATGTCAGCGCTGGTGGGGGTAAACGACTCGGATCTGACCGCGGAAGAATATATTAAGATTGCCCTGCGCAGAGGAAAATAGAGGCTTTTATGGAATACGAAAAAAGAATGCTGGGTCCTTCTCTGCAGCAGGATGAGGACCTGATGGAACGGTCCATCCGTCCGAAGACTTTTGCGGACTACGTGGGCCAGACCAATATTACCGACAATCTGAAGATTTATATCGAAGCCTGCAAGGGCAGAGGGGAACCCCTGGATCACGTGCTGTTCTACGGGCCGCCGGGCCTGGGAAAAACCACCCTGGCGGGCATCATTGCCAATGAGCTGGGGGTGGAATGCCGCATTACTTCCGGACCGGCCATTTCCCGGGCGGGCGATCTGGCAGCCATTCTGTCCAACCTGAACGAGGGCGACGTGCTTTTTATTGACGAAATTCACCGGCTGAACCGCTCCGTGGAGGAAGTTCTTTACTCCGCCATGGAAGATTTCGCCATCGATATCGTTACGGGCAAGGGACCCATGGCCAATTCACTGCGGCTGTCCCTGCCGAAGTTTACGCTGATCGGTGCCACCACACGGGCCGGCTCTTTGTCCGCGCCCCTGCGGGACCGTTTCGGCATCAGCGAAAAATTCGATCTTTATACCCAGAAGGAACTTTCCGAGATTCTCCGCCGCACCGCGGGCATTCTGGACGTGGAGATCGACGAAGACAGTCTGCAGACCCTGGCCAAGCGTTCCCGGGGTACCCCGCGTATTGCCAACCGGCTCTTAAAACGTGTCCGGGACTTTTCCCAGGTAAAGGGCAGCGGAAAAATCGACCGGGCCATCGTGGAAACCACCCTGGCAGCTCTGGGTATCGACGAATACGGTCTGGAGGATCTGGACCGGCGCATTCTGGAATTGATTGCGGTCAAGTTCCGGGGCGGTCCGGTGGGCATCGATACCATTGCCGCATCTCTGGGTGAAGAACGGGTCACCATTGAAGACGTTTACGAACCCTATCTGCTGCAGCTGGGACTGCTGCTGCGGACACCGAAGGGCAGAATTATTTCCGATGAAGCTTATGCCCACATAGGACTGAAAGCTCCTGTCAGAAACGAATAAGGAGTTTTTGTTATGAATGTATCTGATTTTGATTACGAACTGCCGCTGGAGCTGATTGCCCAGGAACCCGTAAAAATCCGGGATTCCTGCCGGCTCATGGTGCTGAACCGGGAAAAGGGCAGTATCGAACACCGGATTTTTTCCGATATTAAAGAGTATTTAAAACCCGGCGACTGCCTGGTAATGAACGATTCCAAGGTCATTCCCGCCCGGCTCTTCGGCGTAAAGCAGAGCACCGGCGTGAATGTGGAATTTCTGCTTTCCAAGAAAATTGAAGGCAATACCTGGGAGACCATGGTCCGTCCGGGCCGCCGGATTAAGCCCGGCGACGTGGTGGTTTTCGGCGACGGCAAACTGAAGGCGGAAATCAAATCCTATTCCTCCGAGGGCACCCGCATTGCGGAGTTCTCCTGCGACGGAGACTTTATGGATGTGCTGGAAGAACTGGGCAAAATGCCGCTGCCGCCCTACATTGAGCGGGAAGCCAAGGCCGAGGATAAGGACGATTATCAGACTGTATATGCCCGGGAAGAAGGTTCCGTGGCCGCTCCTACCGCAGGTTTTCATTTTACACCGGAGCTGCTGGATGAGATCCGGGCCATGGGCGTGAAGACCGTTTTCGTTACCCTGCACGTGGGCATCGGCACCTTCCGCCCGGTAAAGGTGGAAGTGGTGGAAGAGCACCAGATGCACTTCGAGCACTACAGCGTATCGGAAGAAGCCGCAAAAATCATCAACGAAACCAAAGCTGCCGGAGGAAGGGTCATCTCCGTGGGCACCACTGCCTGCCGCACCATGGAAAGTGCCACCGGCGAAGACGGAATCATTCGTGCGGGCAGCGACGATACCGGCATTTTTATTTATCCGGGCTATAAATACAAGATGGTGGACTGCCTGATTACCAACTTCCATCTGCCCAAATCCACGCTGATGATGCTGGTTTCCGCCCTCTACGACCGGGAAAAGATTCTGGAAGCTTACAAAACCGCCGTACAGGAGCGCTACCGCTTCTTCAGCTACGGCGACGCCATGTTTATCGAATAACTTATGAAAGACGCAGTAACATTTGAATTATTAAAAACCGATAAGAAGACCGGCGCCAGAAGAGGCGTGCTGCATACCCCTCACGGAGACGTGCAGACACCGGTATTTATGCCCGTAGGAACCCAGGCAACCGTCAAGGCCATGAAGCCGGAGGACGTGGCAAATCTGGGGCACGAAGGGGCACATATTCTTCTTTCCAACACCTATCATTTATATTTGCGGCCGGGTCATGAACTGGTAAAAAAGGCCGGGGGCCTGCATAAGTTCATGAACTGGAACGGTGCGATTCTGACGGATTCCGGCGGATTCCAGGTATTCAGCCTGGGAGATCTGCGGAAAATTACCGAAGAAGGGGTAAAATTCCGCTCCTATATCGACGGCTCGACCCATTTCTTTACGCCGGAAAAGTCCATGGAAGTGCAGAACGCCCTGGGCTCCGACATTATCATGGCCTTCGACGAATGTGTACCTTATCCGGCGGAACACGATTACGTGGAGAAGTCCTTGAACCGTACCACCCGCTGGCTGAAGCGCTGCAAGGAAGCCCACAAAAACACGGAAAACCAGAGCCTCTTCGGCATTATGCAGGGCGGCGTTTATAAGGACCTGCGGGCGGAAAGTGCCCGTCAGATCGTGGATCTGGACCTGCCCGGATATGCCATCGGGGGACTTTCCGTGGGCGAACCCAAGGAAATCATGTACGACGTAATGGATGACTGCGTGGCACGGCTGCCCAAGGAAAAGCCCCGTTACCTGATGGGCGTGGGCAGTCCGGACTGCATCCTGGAAGGGGTAGAGCGGGGCATCGACATGTTCGACTGCGTGCTTCCCACCCGGGTGGCCCGCAACGGCATGGCCATGACCAGCCACGGCCGGGTCAATATTAAAAATGCAAAGTACGAAGAAGATTTTACGCCGCTGGATCCGGAATGCGACTGCTACTGCTGCCGCAATTATTCCCGGGCCTATCTGCGCCATCTCTTCAAGAGCGATGAAATCATGTCTTCCATGCTTTTGTCCGAGCACAACCTGCACTTCCTGGTGCGTCTGGCGGAGAACATCCGGCAGGCCATCGACGAAGACCGGTTTGCGGAATTCAAGCAGGAATTTACCGAAAAATATGGAGAATTTTAGAATCTGTCCCTCTGCGGAAAAGTGCGGCGGCTGCTGCTACCAGGGCGTTTCCTACGAGGACCAGCTGAAAAATAAAGCGGGGGAAGTGCGCCGCTGGCTGGCAGACAACGGCATGGATCCGGAGATTCTGTCCGGCATCAAGCCCTGCACGGTACGCGCTGCCTACCGGAACAAAATGGAATACACCTTCGGCGACGAAGTAAAGGGCGGGGAGATGCATCTGGGACTGCACCAGAAGGGCAGTTTTATGAACATCATCGACGTGTCCGAATGTCAGCTGGTACCCGAAGATTTCAACCGGATTCTGGCTGCTACGCTGGAATTTGCCCGGGAAAAAGGCTACAAGCACTACCATAAAAAGACCCACGAGGGTCTTTGCCGCTCCCTGGTGCTTCGCCGGGGCGTTCGCAGCGGAGAACTGGTAGTGAATATCGTAACAAGCTCAGAATCCCTGTTTGATGAAGAAGATTACATAAAAAAGATTCTGTCCCTGCAGCTGGATAACAACGTGGTGGGCATTCTGCACACCATCAACGACGCGGCAGCGGATGCGGTCATCTGTGACGAGCTGCGGGTTCTCTGGGGCAGGGAATATTACAACGAAGAAATCCTGGGTCTGAAGTTCCGGGTGGGCCCATTCAGCTTTTTCCAGACCAACGTGGAGGCGGCGGAGCGCCTTTATTCCGACGCATTGTCTCTGATCGACGGACTGGAAGGCAAAACCGTGTACGATCTTTACTGCGGTACCGGTACCATCACCCAGGCCATGGCTCTGAAAGCGAAAAAGGCCATCGGCGTGGAAATTGTGGAGGAGGCGGTGCAGACCGCCCGGGAGAGCGCCCGGGTCAACGGACTGACCAACTGCGAATTTATTGCAGAGGACGTGAACACGGCGCTGGCAAAAATCGCGGAAAAACCGGACATCATCGTGGTGGATCCGCCCCGGTCCGGTATCGTACCCAAGGCCATGCAGCAGATTCTGGATTACGGCGTGCAGCAGATCATTTACATTTCCTGCAACCCGAAAACCATGGCCATCAACCTGAAAACCGCCCGGATGTGCGGATACGAGGTGAAAAGCCTGCAGGCCTACGATAATTTTCCCTTTACCAAGCACACGGAAGCTATTGCGGTGCTGGAAAAGACTAGCGCGATTCTGCCCGGAACGGATTCCGGCAGTGCGGAAATCGAATAATATTATTTTAAATATTTAAACTAGGAGAGTGCTTTTTGATTAAGTGCAACACAATGGCCATTGTGGCATAACCGGGAGGTTTGCACACAATCGGTAACAAACCTCCCGCAGAAATGCAGCCGAGTTGACAGTTTTCAGGAGGTAAAATAATGAAAGAAAACAACATCATTTTTCGTTTAGAAAGAAAAGAAGATTATGCGGAAGTGGAAAACCTGGTAAGGGAGAGCTTCTGGAACGTTTACAGACCGGGATGCATGGAGCATTTTGTATTAAAGGAAATGCGCAGCCACAAGGATTTTGTGCCGGATCTGGATTTTGTTATGGAAAAAGACGGCAGAATTATCGGTCAGAACGTGTTTGTCCGGACCTTTATTGCTGCAGATGACGGCAGGCAGATCCCCATTATGACCATGGGACCCATCTGCATTGCACCGGAGTTGAAACGGCAGGGCTATGGAAAGATGCTGCTGGATTATTCGCTGGAGCAGGCGGCAAAGCAGGGCTGCGGCGCGCTGTGCTTTGAAGGCAATATCCTTTTCTACGGCAAGAGCGGCTTTACCTATGCCAGTGAATTCGGCATCCGCTATCACGGTCTTCCGGAGGGGGAGGATGCGTCCTTCTTTCTGTGCCGGGAACTGATTCCGGGATATCTGGACGGCGTGACGGGCGTATATTCCACCCCGGAACCGTATTTTGTCTGCCAGCAGAATCCGGAGGCCTTCGAAGCGTATGAAGCCGGTTTTCCGCCCAAGGAAAAACTGGTGCTGCCCGGACAGCTTTCCGAATAAAGTCTCTTGACTCTCCCCTTGGGGAATCCGTTATCCTCCGTTTGGAACGGAAAGGAAAAAGTGTCATGCTCAGAATCGGAGAATTCTCAAAACTTTCGCTTACCACGGTAAAAGCCCTGCGGTTTTATGAAAAGGAAGGCCTTCTGGTGCCCGCATCCACGGACCCGTGGACGGGATACCGTTATTACGAAACCGCACAGCTGGAAACTGCGGCAAGAATCAAGTCCTACCGGCAGATGGGGCTGAGCATCGAAGAAATCAAGCATATTTTTGCAGGCGCAGACCCGCGGAAGATTCTGTCGGAAAAGGCGGAAAAACTCCGGAAACTGCAGCAGGATACCGAATTTCAGCTTTCCGTCATCAGATTTATGTTGGAGGAAAAAGAAATGAAGTATCAGGTAAGCGTAAAAGAAATACCCGAAATGATTGTGTACACCGCGGAAACCGTGCTGGAAAAGTACGGAGACGCCATGCAGTGGATTCCCTCCGTGGGTGCGGAATGCCTGGCTTTGAACCCGGGCCTGCAGTGCGCGCAGCCGCCCTACGAATTCTGCGAATATCCGGACGGGGAGTACAAGGAAAGCAACGTAAAAATCCGCCACAACGAGGCGGTAACCGCCTTCGGCAGAGAAAGCGATTCCATCAAATTCCGCACGCTGCCGGCAGCCAAGGTGCTGAGCATCTATCACAAGGGCTCTTACGACAGCATCGGTGAGGCCTACGCCTTTATCGCGGAATATGCGGAAAAGAACGGCTATGAAATCGCGGGACTGGCCCGGGAAAGCTACATCGACGGAATCTGGAACAAGGAATCCGTCAGCGACTGGCTCACGGAAGCCCAGCTGCCGATCAAGTAATCAAAACAAGGGGGCAACCATGGCATTCGATTTTAAAAAAGAATATAAAGAGTTTTACATGCCGAAAAATCAGCCTGCAATCGTAAACGTTCCCCGGGCAAACTACATTGCGGTCCGGGGCAAGGGCAATCCCAACGAAGAGGGCGGCGCCTATCAGCAGGCGATTTCGGTACTTTATTCTGTGGCCTATACCATTAAGATGAGCTATAAAACGGATTATCGAATGGAGGGCTTCTTCGAATACGTGGTGCCCCCGCTGGAAGGATTCTGGTGGCAGGAGGGGATCGACGGGGTGGATTATTCCGACAAAGACAGCTTTTGCTGGATCTCCGTCATCCGTCTGCCGGATTTTGTCTCGGAAAAAGATTTTGCCTGGGCCGTGGAGACCGCGTCCAAAAAGAAGAAACTGGACTGCTCCTCCGCAGAGTTCCTGACCATAGAAGAAGGACTCTGCGTGCAGATGATGCATCTTGGCGCCTACGATGACGAACCCGCTTCCGTGGCGCTGATGGATGCATTTCTGGCGGAAAACGCTTACGAAAACGATTTTTCGGACGTTCGGATGCACCACGAAATTTATCTCTCCGATGCCCGCAAAACGGCGCCGGAGAAGCAGAAGACGGTCATCCGTCATCCTATTAAAAAGAAAAAAATAAAGCGTATTTCTGTGGTATAATAAGCTGACAGAAATAGGATTATGAAAGGATGAAATAATGGTCTATACGAAAGAAATCGAGCATATGTGTCCGGTTGCAAAGGGCGCATATCACGGCCCGGCACCGATTCCGGAAGAAGGAAAATGGGTGCAGGCAAAAGAAGTGAAGGATATCAGCGGTCTGACCCACGGAATCGGCTGGTGCGCTCCCCAGCAGGGTGCCTGCAAGCTGACCCTGAACATTAAGGACGGCATAATCGAAGAAGCTCTGGTGGAAACACTGGGCTGCAGCGGCATGAGCCATTCTGCGGCGATGGCAAGCGAAATCCTTGTGGGAAAAACGCTGCTGGAAGCTTTGAATACGGATCTGGTCTGCGATGCGATCAATGTGGCCATGCGGGAACTGTTCCTGCAGATCGTTTACGGAAGATCCCAGACGGCATTTTCCGAAGGCGGCCTGCCCATCGGCGGCGGTCTGGAAGATCTGGGAAAAGGCCTGCGGAGCCAGGTCGGTACCATGTATGCAACTTCTCTGAAGGGACCCAGATATCTGGAACTGGCAGAGGGTTACGTAACCAGAATTGCACTGAACGAAAACGATGAGATCATCGGATATGAGTTTGTCAATCTGGGAAAGATGATGGATGCCATCAAAAACGGTACCGATGCAAACGAAGCGCTGGAAAAGAACAAGGGTCATTACGGACAGTTTGAAGAAGCTGTAAAATACATCGACCCGAGAAAAGAATAGGAGGCGGAGATATGGCATTGTTTGAAGGTTATGAAAGAAGAATCGACAAGATTAACGCCGTGATTTCTGCTTACGGTCTGGAAAGCATCGAAGCATGCAGAGACCTGTGCCAAAGCAGAGGCTTCGACCCCTATGAAATCGTAAAGGGCGTGCAGCCCATTGCTTTTGAAAATGCTGCATGGGCATATTGCGTAGGCGCCGCCATCGCACTGAAAAAGGACGTAAAAACGGCTGCCGAAGCTGCGGAAGCCATCGGCGAAGGACTGCAGGCATTCTGCATTCCGGGCTCCGTTGCGGAAGACAGAAAAGTGGGCCTGGGCCACGGAAATCTGGGCGCCATGCTTCTGCGGGACGAAACCAAGTGCTTTGCCTTCCTTGCGGGACACGAAAGCTTTGCTGCGGCAGAAGGTGCCATCGGTATTGTAAAGAACGCCAACAAGGCAAGAAAAGAGCCGCTCCGCGTTATTCTGAACGGTCTGGGAAAGGATGCGGCGCAGATTATCAGCAGAATCAACGGTTTTACCTATGTACAGACACAGTTCGACTATTATACCGGAGAACTGAAGATTGTGCGGGAAATCCCTTATTCCAAGGGCGAGAGAGCAGCCGTAAAATGCTACGGTGCGGATGACGTGCGGGAAGGCGTAGCCATTATGCATCATGAAAAAGTGGATGTTTCCATTACCGGAAATTCCACAAATCCCACCAGATTCCAGCACCCGGTGGCAGGTACCTACAAGAAGGAATGCATCGAACAGGGAAAGAAGTATTTCTCCGTGGCATCCGGCGGCGGTACCGGCCGGACCCTGCATCCCGACAACATGGCTGCAGGCCCCGCAAGCTACGGCATGACGGATACCATGGGCAGAATGCATTCCGATGCACAGTTCGCAGGTTCCTCTTCCGTACCGGCTCACGTGGAAATGATGGGCTTCTTGGGCATGGGCAACAACCCCATGGTGGGCGCAACCGTTGCAGTTGCCGTTGCGGTAATGATGTCTGCAAAATAGAATATATCGATGAGAATAAAAAAAACGATCGGCTGCAGAATGCCGGTCGTTTTTATTTGCTGTTTCAGAATATATGTTCGAATCGGGCCGAAAATTACTTATTCGCAGGCGATACAGGCGTCGCAGGCGGATTTGGAAAGGGCACAGCCGCCCTGGGCGGTTTCCCGCAGCTCTGCCGGCAGGCTTCTGCCCACTTTGTACATAATGTCCAGCATTTCATCAAAGCCGATCAGCTGCCGAACGCCGGCCAGAGACGTTTCCGCAGCAACCAGTGCGTTGGCTGCACCGGAGGCGTTGCGGTTCTGACAGGGGTATTCCACCAGGCCGTCCACCGGGTCACAGACCAGGCCGAGCATATTCATCAGCACCATGCTGGCTGCATTCAGGGATTCCTCGGGGCTTCCGTCCAAAAGCTCCACCGCTGCGCTGGCGGCCATGGCTGCGGCAACGCCGATTTCTGCTTGACAGCCTCCCACGGCGCCGGAAACAGTGGCGTTCCTTGTGGCAAGATAGCCGATGGCCCCTGCGTTGAACAGGGCGGAAACCAGCTGTTCATCGGAAAAACCGTATTCATCCTGCAGGGCAAAGAGTACGCCCGGAACCACGCCGGAGGATCCTGCCGTAGGCGCTGCCACGATGCGGCCCATACAGGCATTGGTTTCCAGTACGCCCATGGCGTAGGCAGCGGCACGGGTCATCAGAGACCCGCAGGCGGTTTTTCCGCAGTCCAGGCGGCTTTGAATTTTCCTGGCGCCTCCGCCAATCAGGCCGCCCATGCTCTTCTTCGGCACCTGAATGGCTGATTCCGCACTGCGGCGCATGATTTCCAGTACGTTCTTCATCTTGCCGACAGCGCTTTCCCGGTCGGTTTCTCCCTCCGTGCATTCCCGCAGCAGCATGATTTCGCTGATGGGGGCATCGGAAGACTGGCATATTTCAAGCAGTTCTTTTGCAGATTTAAAATTCATAACCCGGACCTCCTATACCGCGCGGATCAGCATAACGTCGTGAATGTTGGGATTCTGCTTTACGGTTTCCAGCAGTTCCTCCGGAAGGGGGTCATCGGATTCCGCAAAGGTATAGGCCAGATTGCCTTTTTCTTCCCGGAACAGACGCAGAAAAGCAATGTTGACGCTGCATTCGCTGAGGCAGCGGGTGATATGGGCGAGCACGCCGGGACGATCATTCTGAATGACCAGCATGGCGTGATATTTTCCGGAAAAGTCCACTTCCACTCCGTTGATCCGGCAGATTCTGGCTGCGCCGCCGCCCAGGGATTCTCCCCGGATCTCCATGGTTTTGCCGTTGGTACATTCTATCCGGATATCCGCGGTATTGGGATGCAGATCCGTTTCCTCAAAATTCGGTTCGAAAGAGTAGGTTACCCCTTGTTCCTTTGCCAGTTCCAGGCTGTTTACAATGCGTTCGTCATCTGAGCGAAAGCCCAGAATACCGCCCAGCAGGGCTCTGTCGGTACCGTGGCCGCGATAGGTTTTTGCAAAACTGCCGTACAGTGTAAAGGTAACTTTGCTGATTTCGCCGGGAGCAAGTTTCTGGGCAAGGTAGCCGATGGTATTCGCGCCGGCGGTATGACTGCTGCTGGGGCCGATCATGTTCGGTCCGATGACATCAAATACACTGATAAATGACATAGTCGCATCCCTCCTTGCTCTTAATATACCACGTTTTGACGGATTAATCTTCTTCCTCTTCCGGAAGTTTCTCCAGGAAGAGTTTGTTTACTCTGCGGTCCTCGATCTCCAGAATGGTAACTTTCAGGTTTTCATCCGTAAATTCCGCTCCGTTTTCCGGATAGATATCGAAGTGTTCCAGAGCCCAGCCGCCTACGGTTTCGGATTCGGAGTCGAATTCGTCTTCATCCCGGTCCAGAAGATCGCAGAATTCGGAAATGGGCAGATCGCCGTCCAGTTCAAACTCGGTTTCGGACAATTCTTTGATTTCTTCTTCCACCTCGTCGGTTTCGTCCCAGATATCGCCTACGATTTCTTCCAGAATGTCTTCCATGGTAACGATGCCCAGGGTTCCGCCGTATTCGTCGCAGACGATGGCCAGGTGCTGCTGCGCATCCCGCAGCTGGTCCAGCACAGAGGTGAGGCGGGTGGTTTTATACACATAACAGGGAGGCATCAGCAGACTGCGGATGTCTACCACGTCGGTTTCGGTGCGTGCTTTTAAATAGTGGTTCAGGTAAAGAATGCCCTGAATATTGTCGATGGAATCTTCGTATACCGGAATACGGGAGTAGGGGGAATCCATCAGTGTCTGACGGATTTCTTCCAGATCATCGTCCAGGTCGATGGCGATCAGGTCCACCCGGGAGGTCATGACTTCCACGGCGGATACGTCCAGAAAATCGATGGCGGCCTGTACCAGCTCCGACTGGTCTTCGTCCAGCACCTCTTCGTCCTCGGCGGTTTCGATAATGGAGGAAAGTTCGTCGATGGCTTCATCGATGGCTTCCTCTTCATCCAGTTCTTCTTCGCCCCGCAGACGGTTGGTCAGAAGACCGATGATGCTGACCACCAGCCAGATTACGGGCTTGAAAATGATGGTAAGGATGCGGATGGGCAGGGAAAATGCCAGGGTCATCTGGTTTGCTTTCTTTTTTGCGATGATTTTCGGAATGGTTTCTCCGAAAATGATGACCAGCACGGTAACCAGCACCGTGGAGGCCCAGGCGTATTTGTCGGATTTCAGCAGTTCGATGGTCAGTACGGATCCGATGGAAGAGGAGGCGATGTTGACCAGGTTGTTTCCGATGAGGATGGCGCCCAGGGCGTCATCGAAGTTTTCCTTGATTTTTACGGCTCTGGCCGCTTTTTTATTGCCTTCGTCCCGCAGGTTTTCCAGCCGCAGGTCGCTGCTGGAGGAAAAGCTCATTTCGCTGGCGGAGAAGAAAGCGGAAAAGATTAAGCAGAGGATAAATCCGATGATAAGAAGTGTCATAATACGTCACCTCCCATGGTATCGTCTTCGTCCCAGATGTCGCCCACCAGTTCCTCCAGAATGTCTTCCATGGAAACCACGCCCAGGGTTTTGCCCTGAGAATCCTTTACCACCGCCAGGGTGTACTGATGGTCGGCCATTACGTCCAGAATGTCGTCAATATTGTAGTTGCTTCGTACGGTCAGGGGCCGGGAAAGCAGGGAAAGGGTGTCCGTTTCGCTGCCTTTCTCCAGATATTCCTTGATGAAATCCCGGATCTGCAGAATGCCGATGATGTTGTCCAGGCTGCCTTGGAATACGGGAAAGCGGCTGTGGTTGGCTTCTTTGATCTGCTGCAGGATTTCCTCCGGACTGTCTTCGATGTTTAAGGCGACGATTTTTTCGGCCGGTGTATAGATGCTTCCGATTTTCCGGTCGCCGAATTCGATGGCGGACTGAATCAGGTCGGACTCGTCTTCGTCCAGTTTTCCTTCTTCCTCCAGGTCGTCGATAATGTCGTGCAGTTCTTCCTCCGTGACGCTGATTTCCGCCTCGCTTCTGGTAATCCGTGCGGCAAAATTGCCGATTCTGGTGAGGATGCCGGAAAGGGGCTTTAAGATTCTCATCAGACCGGTCAGCAGGGCTGCGTGGGTGAGGGTGAACTTCTCCGGATATTTGGCGGCGATGCTTTTGGGTAGCATCTCGCCGAAGAAAAAGACCAGCACCGTCATGATGATCGTACTCAAAGTGACCCATGACAGTCCGAACTGCCGGGTAACGGTTACGGTGACGATGGTGGCCGCCGAAATATGCGTAATATTCGTGCAGATTAAAATGGTGGAAATGGCCTGTTCAAAATTGTCCAGGGCATAGAGGGCTTTTTCCGCGCGGAAATCACCGCGTTCAAAAGCGATTTTGATTTTGTTTCGGGATACGCTGGCCAGTGCGGTTTCGGTAACCGCAAGCCAGGCGGCGCAATAGATTAAGATAGCTGCGATTAAATAAGATAATCGGGGGTCTCCGTCCATGGGATGTAAAAATGTTCTCCTTGTTTAAAATATAAAAAAATAGGCTGCAGAATTTTCTACAGCCCTTGCGTAATCAATTATGCTCTGGTAACTTTGCCGGATCTAAGGCAACGTGTGCAAACATTGATGTGGGAAACTGTTCCGTTTTCGGAAACCTTAACGGACTGGATATTTGCATTCCACTTTCTTCTGGTTCTTCTGTTGGAATGAGAAACGTTGTTTCCGGAAACCTGGCCCTTGCCGCAAATTTCACACTTTTTAGACACGATCTGTACCTCCTATATATTGCCCTTCAGGCTTGCAAATTCATACATTAATGCACGCAAAACATGCGAATCACTTGTTTGTGACCTACGAATTATAGCATAGTGATATTTATTGTGCAAGAACTTTATGGTAAAATATTTGCAGGTTTTTAGGTGAAAATATGATTTATCAGGAAAAAAACGAATTCGGCGTCATTACGGTGGACGATGCCTTCTTAAATCAGCTGATCAAAGAGAGTTTAAAGGCTTACGAAGGCAAGGCCTGGCTGGCCAATTATAAAGGAAAAAGCAGCAATTTTGCAATCAAACTGGGCAATATCGATTCCCTGGCGGAAAAGAAAGTAAAAACCACAGAGCAGGGGCTCTACATCAAGCTCTATCTGATGGTAAAATTCGGTGTGAGCATCAAGGAAGTGTGCGGTCATATTTTCGATACGCTTTCGGCGGCCATCGAAGAGGATCTGGAACTGACCGTGGACGATTTTGTGGTGGAAATCACCGGCGTCTGGGCTAAAAACGGTATCGGAAAGCGCAGTATGATCGTTTCTTATAAGAATAAAGTTGAAGAAGAACACTGAAGAACAATTGAATTACGCTTCCCCGGTATCCAGCCTGAAGGGCTTCGGCCCGAAAAAGTCGGAGGCTTTTGCCGCTGCGGGAATCCGCTGCCTGGAGGATGCGCTTTCTTATTATCCCAGAAGCTACGAAGATATGCGCAGCCCCCGGAATGTGTGTGACTGCCGGGACGGAGAAAAGGTGCTGACGGTCTGCCGGGTACTTTCCGTGCAGAAGGGCCGGGGCTACGGCCGCAAGCGCACCCTGCATCTTTTGACGGAGGACGACACCGGACGCATGGAGGTGCTGTTCTTTATGGCGGGCTACATGCAGAACGCTTTTACCGTGGGAGAAATCTATTATTTCTTCGGCAAGGTAAAGGCGGAAAATGGGCGGGTCACCATGTTTCACCCGGACTTCGGCCTCTGGGACGACAGCTGCCGTGGCATACTGCCCGTGTACAGAGTCTCCAGGGGTTTTACCCAGAAGGACTGCCGGAAACTGACCTCTGCGGTTTTTGCGCTGCCCGAAACCCTGCCGGAAACTTTGCCGGAGAGCGTGCGGACGGCATCCAATCTCTGCTCCAATCTTTACGCCTATAAAAATATTCATTACCCGGAGGATGAGGCCGCTTATCAGCAGGCCCGCTACCGCCTGGTATACGAAGAACTTTTCGATTTAAAAACCGCCCTGATCCTTTCCGCGGAAAAAGGAAAGGTGAAAAACGGCGGCATTGCCATGAAGGGAGACGGGGCCTTCCGTTTTGCGGAAAGTCTTCCCTACGAACTGACGGGTGCCCAGAAAAGGGTGCTGCAGGAGGTTGTACGGGATATGGAGTCCCCCGATTCCATGAACCGTTTGGTACAGGGCGACGTGGGCTCCGGCAAAACCGTCATTGCGGAGGCGGCTCTTCTGCAGGCGGTTTTCAGCGGATATCAGGGCCTTTTCATGGCACCCACGGAAATCCTTGCGGGGCAGCATTTCGATACCTTGCAGCGGGATTTGGCACCTTACGGACTGCATATCGTGCTGCTTACATCTTCGCTTCCTGCCAAGGAACGCCGGCAGGCGCTGGAAGCTCTGCGGGACGGCAGCGCCCAGATTGCGGTGGGGACCCACGCCCTGATTTCGGAGGGGGTAGAATACAAAAACGCAGGTCTGGTGATCACCGACGAACAGCATCGCTTCGGCGTGTCCCAGCGGGAAAAGCTGGCGGCAAAAGGCCGGAATCCGGACGTGCTGGTCATGACTGCCACGCCCATTCCCAGAACGCTGGCATTGGTGCTTTACGCGGATCTGGACATCTCGGTGATCGACGAAATGCCGCCGGGAAGAAAGCCCATCCAAACCTTTGCTTTTCAGGAAAAAGAACGGAAGAAGGCCTATCAGCTGCTGTTCGAAGAGGTGGAAAAAGGCCGTCAGGCCTATATTGTGGCCCCCTTTATCGACGATTCCGAAAACGTGGACGGCCGCTCCGCGGAAACGCTTTACGAGGCCTTTGTAAAAAAGCATCCGGAGATTCCCTGCGGGCTGCTTCACGGGGCTATGCCCGCGGAGGAAAAGGACAGGGTGATGCTGGACTTTTATGCGGGAAAGATTTCCGTGCTGATTTCCACGGTGGTCATCGAAGTGGGCATCAATGTGCCCAATGCCTCCGTTATGCTGATCGAAAACTGCGAGCGCTTCGGACTGGCTCAGATGCATCAGCTGCGGGGCCGGGTGGGCCGTGGCGAATACGAAAGCTACTGCCTGCTGTGCAGCGGAAGCGAATCGGAGGTCAGCCGTCAGCGCAGCGAAATC
>JAZUDB010000040.1:0-7817 GCA_045639385.1 Anaerovoracaceae bacterium
ATTATTTCCGGACTCTGCCGAAGCGTAATCGTGGTGGAAGGCGCGGTAAAAAGCGGTTCCATGATTACTGCTAATCTGGCGCTGACCCAGGGCCGGGACGTGTTTGCCGTGCCCGGAAATATCAATCAGCCCAACAGCGTGCGGGTGAATATGCTGATCCGGCACGGCGCCATGCCCATTCTGACCATCGACGAAGCGCCGGAACTTCTCGGAATTCATCGTCACGCCTTTGTAGATGCCAAGGTTTTGTGCAGCCCGGAGGAAGCGAAACTTCTGGAGTGCGCAAAGTTTTCCCCCGGCATCGAAACCGAACTGGCGGCATATCAGTGCGGCATTGCACCCGCCGACGCCAACGTGCTGGTGATGGCTATGGAACTGAAGGGGTTGATTCGCCGGGAGGGAACCCGGATGTTCATGGTCTGATTCTTTCCGTCAGGATATTCGTTTGTTTTTCTGATGGTGGCCGGTATGGAAATATTCACCGAAAGAACACTTGTGGAGTATTCAGTGAATATCTTATAATAAGAAAAAATTCATTTAATAAATAAGAGGAAGAAAATGCCTACATTCGGAAACAACGAAGACAACAATACAAACGAAAATAACACCGATCAGACCCAGCAGGAGAAAATGCGGGAATTGTCCAACATTCTGGCCTTTATGAACTCCACGGAGGTTTATTCCATGCGGGAGAACCCCCGGGCGGAGCGCCGGCAGGAGGTTCAGGCTGCACCGGACCGGGAAGCTCGTGCCGCACAGAACCAGGGAAATGCAAGACAGGATAAGCCCAAAAGCCTGTGGGGTACCATCAAGCACGGACTTTTTACCGGACTGGCCGCTTTATCCGCCGCAACGGTTGGAGGTTTTTTCTGGCTGGTTTCCTATCCCTTTACCCGTACGGACAAATATAAGCAGCGGCTCCATGGGAAAGATGAAGTAAACGACACGGATATCATTCCCGGCACCAAAAATAAAGAAAAATTCTATACCCCGGACGTGGATGGCGGTAGGGACGATCAGGATGTTCTGGATGATAACCGGCGAATTCCTCTTGTTTTCGAAAGAGAAATTTTCGAGGATGTAAATGCGGCTCCCACCGTAACCTTTAATTTCCAGCAGGGGCGGGAAGGCGACACATCTTCCTTTACGTCGGCACTTCCTTCCGCATTCCGCAACGGGCTGAAGGTCGGACATGCTTCCATCACGATGAAGTACACCCGGAAAGATCCTTTAACCGGACAGCCGAAACGCTATCAGACCTCCTTCGGTTTTGCGGCGAATGTACCTCCGTCTGTTGCCAACGGTATTGCGCAGCAGGTTACCGACACTTACGTGCCGGGCGTTATGACGGACGATTTCAACAATCCGATGACCATCGGAAAAGAATATACCATTAACAATAAAACCATCAACAAGCTGATTCTGAAGGCGCAGAGCTTTGAAAAGGGCGGTTATCAGGTCATTAAGCGCAACTGCGCGGCCTTTGCTGCGGAAATGGCGGAAACAGCGGGAATTCCGGAAGAAGAAAGAAATAAAATCTTCCAGAAGACCGATTTTAAAATCGATCCCGGTATCGTGGCCGGTGTAGGCGGTGTGGCTGCTTTTATTGCGGCACCGGCTCTTGTCCGCATCGGAAAAGCCCAGGCAATGTCGCTGGCCGGGCAGGTAAATCCCAGCTGGGGCCGCTTCGGACAGTCCTGGCTGCCTATGGAAGATGCGAACCGCATCGAGAACACGGAATTCAACACCCGTTTATACGGTTATGCACCGTCTCAGGGCGGCGAAGCGCTGCGGCAGATCCGCGGCGTGGGTCTTCATTCCGATTCCTACGGGAATGACATCCTGAGCAAGAAGGTAAAAAAGAAGGGAAATGAGAAGCCTACCGCAGAAGAAAATATGCGGCTGCGTTTTGATAAAATCGTAAAGCGCTTTAATAAAGAAATAAACAGCCTGACCAAAACGCTGCACAGCCATTTTAAAAATGATCCTGTAAATAAAGATGTGATCACACTTCTCCGGAATTTCTCCGCTTTGTATTCCTATGAAACCGGTACGTCCGGGGATATGTTTACGGCAAATACTCTGCGGGAAAAACGAAATGCCTGCAAGGAACTGTGTGCAAACATTGATAGATTTTGCAATGAAGGTCTCAACCGGAAGTATCTGGACCACTATGAGGGAGCGGATGCGGTGGACCCGAAAGTGAATATCGCATTCCAGCACGTGGCTTCGCTGTTTTCCAATATGAAGAGTCTTGTCATGCAGCAGGACCAGATTCTGCGGGGGAATCTTTACTATTACGGATACAACAATCTGCCGGAAAGCCCGGATGCGGATTACGGCGAGTTTATCGATATGTCCCGGGACAGCGCGGATTTCTTAAAGCCCTTCGTTTTCCAATATACGAAGATGGAGAAAGACCCTGTGGGATTGTCTTGCGCGGGCCTGTCGGAAGTCGGTGCCGGTCTTCTTACGTTCGGTGATCTGAATACGTTTTTCAAATATAAAGAGCTTCTCGGCAAGGAAAATCTGACCCGGCAGGAAAAGAAACTGTTCAATAAGCTGAATCTGAGGGGCGGCACGCTGCAGAATTTCAAGAATGTTCAGCTGAATTACGCGGGCGGACGGCATTTTGACAAAAGTGATTATAAGCTTGCCATGGTGGATCTTCCCGAAGCGATAAAGACCAGCGGAATTAAGTTTACCGGGGCTTCCCGCGATGCCGGTTCTCCGGAAAAGGCATATCAGATGATTGCCTTGGAACGTATTTTCGGCGGGATGAAGAAAGCCATATACGACGAAGTGAAGCGCCAGGGTGCAACGCTGGACAGCGTAAAATCCGTAATCAGCAATCATATCGCGACGAAAATGCGCGAAAACCGGGCAGAATATAATCTTCTTGCCGGCGTGTGCATTGACGAATGCGTCAGACAGGCCAGGTCGAAGGAGGTGGCGCCTTCGGAACTGGAGAACTACAAAGAAGGCATTCTGGAGAAGACCAACGATATGATTATGCATGCCTTGAAATTCTCATATCTGAACCCGCTGCTGGAACGTTTGGAATCTGCCTGTTATAAAGATCCCACGCTCAATGTTAATAAGATAAAAGTAGGAGAATTGACGAAGCTCAAGCTGGAAAGCAGTGAGTTTTCGGAAGTACACCGGGAGACTCATAAGCAGCTGGGCATTCAGCCCGTGCTGCACGCAAAGCATTTGAAGCTTGTTGCAAGAATCAACAACATGGCCGCAGACGATAAGAGTCTTCCGAAGGAAAGTAAAGAAGACGTGGTGAAAGAATTCCTGAGCCTGGGCGCCTGTTATCAGATTCTTATGGAGGAGAAAAAAGCGCCTTCCTTTGACGGTGACGTCATAATGGATGAAATGGTGAATCAGATCAAGACCCGGATTACTGTAGAGGATAAAAATCTGGATACGCTGTTTAAAAAGGCCCGCAGATGCACAAAGGATTTCCCTCTTGCAATGTCCGGCGAAGAGAAGGACCTTCTGAAGGAAATGCGCAGTAAGTCCAAGGAATTCAAGGACCTGATGAAAGAGATAAAAGATACCGGCTTTAAGTTGAAAGATAAACCGGCGGAAAAGAATGTGGATCATGTTGTAGGAGCGTAAAACATGGAGTTAGAATTTGTCAAATTAAATACAGAGGGAATCGATGCGTTCCGGAACGTGATTCTGGATCATGTCTATGCGCAGCTGACGGAGATGGACGATTTCGACGAGGAAAGCGTCATTGTTCTGGGGGCGCTTGCAGACGACGTACCGGTGGGGGCGGTGGCTGCCCAGCTCTACCTGGGTGATGAAGTGTATATTCACAGTATTGTGGTGGAGGAGGCATACCGCAGAAAGGGTGTGGGTGCAGAGCTTGTCCGGACACTGCTGAGCCTGGCTCTGACGGAGTTCGCACCGGACATTGCGGATGACCCCCATTCCTTTGATTGCAATCTTTATGTAGAATATGCGCTGCCGGAGGCCGATCGTCCCGGTTTCGAAGCGTTCCTGAAGGCTGTGGGGTTTTACGGTTATTCCGAATATCCCGGACTGTACTTCTTCTCCGCAGAACAGGCAGCGTCTCTGGGGAAGGAATCTCCGGACGTCTTCCTTGCCAAGGACGCAGAGGGCGCAGATGCCGACAGTCTGGCTGCGTTTTTTGAAGAATCCGGATTGTATCCGGATCCGGATCTGTGCTTTTTCACGGGAACGGAGGACGAACCCAGCTGCCTGATGATGACGGATTCCATGGGCGGCGGCGATTACCGGGTAATCAGTGTAAACATGGAAGAAGAACAGCCTAAAGCGGCGGAAATCGAAAAGCTGTTTCTGGCAACGATTGCAGGCCTTCGGAAAAAGACCGATACCTTCCGTCTTATGGTCAACGGCCAGCAGAATGCGGAGAACGATTTCTGGGAGGCTTTTGCAGAAGCCCACGGCGAAAAACTGCATCACCGCAAAGCAGTTCTTACGGCAGTATTTGAATCCGAGGACGCACATTAGGCGTCTTCGGATCATTTATTTATAACGCATATAAAAATAATATTGACAAAGCTTCAGGTGAATATTATATTGTAGATAAGTTTTAGCACTCAACACATTGGAGTGCTAACAAAAATCATAAGGTGGATCACATGGCATCAAAGAAGAATTTAATCATCGTAGAGTCTCCGTCCAAGGCGAAAACCATAGAAAAGTTCCTGGGAAGCAAATACAGAGTCATTGCCTCCAAGGGACACATCCGGGATCTTCCCAAAAGTCGTATGGGCGTTAAAATAGAAGAAAATTTTCAGCCGGAATATATTAACGTCCGGGGAAAATCCGAAGTAATCAAGGAGATCAAAAAGGCTGTCAAAGAAAGTGACAAGGTTTTTCTGGCAACCGACCCTGATCGCGAAGGCGAAGCCATTGCCTGGCACATCTGCAATATGCTGGAGATTCCTGCGGAAGAAGCGCGGCGTATTGAATTTCATGAAATCACCAAGCCTGCGGTTACTTCTGCGGTGACGCATCCCCGCAGCATCGATATGAATCTGGTGGACGCCCAGCAGGGCCGCCGTGTGGTGGACCGCGTGGTGGGCTACGGCATCAGTCCGGTGCTTTGGGCAAAGGTGGCAAAGGGTCTTTCTGCCGGTCGGGTACAGTCTCCCGCATTGAAAATTATCTGCGACAGAGAAGACGAAATCGAAGAATTCGAACCGAAACAATACTGGACCATTTCCGTGGATCTGACCAAACCGGACAAGTCTGCGGCCAAGGAAAAGAAATATGCATTTACAGCCAAGCTGGACAAAATAAACGGAAAGAAGCTGGTGTTCCCCGATGAAAAGCACGATGCCACCATCGGCTGCGAAGCGCTGGCAAATCAGATTTCCGCAGAGCTGCGAACCGGGGATTACAGGGTACAGTCCGTGGAATCCAAGGAAACTTCCGCAAAGCCTTACGCTCCGTACACCACATCTTCTTTGCAGCAGGATGCTTCGGTCCGTCTGGGATTTGCCCCGAAAAAGACCATGCTCCTGGCGCAGCAGCTGTACGAAGGCGTCAATGTAAAGGGCCACGGCACGCTGGGTCTGATCACCTATATGAGAACCGACTCCGTCCGCATCTCTCCGGAGGCGGACCGGGCCTGCAAGGACCTGATTTCTCAGAAATTCGGCGACTCCTATGTGGGAAACAATTACTATTCCAACAAAAGCCAGAATACCCAGGATGCGCACGAAGCCATCCGTCCGTCTTATGTGGATCTGAGTCCGGAAGAAATTCAGGCTTCTCTCAACGCGGATCAGTTCAAACTCTATAAGCTGATCTGGTCCCGCTTTGTGGCTTCCCGGATGAGTGCTGCCCAGTACGACGCCTGCAGCGTGGAAATTCAATCCGGTCAGTATGTACTGCATGCCAACGGCAGAAAGATGACCTTCGACGGTTTCCTGAAGGTTTACAGCGTAAACTCCGAGGATAAAGATAAAATGCTGCCGCCGCTTACCGAAGGCGAAAGCTTAAAGCTTCTGGACGTAAAATCCGAGGGCCGGGAGACGGAACCGCCGTCCCGCTTTACCGAAGCCAGCCTGATCAAGGAACTGGAGGAAAACGGTATCGGCCGTCCGAGCACCTATGCACCGATCGTGTCCAACCTTCTGGAAAAAAGATACGTCAAGAAAGAAAAGAAGGCGCTGGCGCCCACGGATCTGGGACGGAAGGTCACCAATGAAATTATGGACGTATACTTCCGGGACATTGTGGATGTGGGCTATACCTCTCAGCTGGAAAAGAACCTGGATAAAGTGGCAGAAGGGCAGATGCAGTGGCGAAACGTGGTCTCCGATTATTACGAGAGCCTGAAAACGGAGATCGACACGGCAAAGGCGCAGGCAGAGAAGATCAAGCCGGTGGTGGAATTGACAGGTGAAATGTGTCCGCAGTGCGGAAAGCCCATTGCCAAGAAGCACAGCAGATACGGAGATTTCCTGGCCTGCACCGGATTCCCGGAATGCCGCTATACGAAGTCCATCGTCACCACGACGGGTGTAAAATGTCCTTCCTGCGGCGGAGAAATCATTCAGAAGAAGAGTAAAAAAGGAAAGCCTTTCTACGGCTGCTCCAATTATCCCGACTGCAGCCAGGTTTACTGGTATAAGCCGGTAGAGAAAAAGTGTCCGGAATGCGGAGCACTGCTGGTGGAAAGAGGCCGCATGCTCTACTGTTCCAATCCGGAATGCGGATATAAAGAGAAAAAGTAAAAGGGGGAAGCTATGCAGCAATTCAGAGCAACAACTATTTGTCTGGTAAAAAGAAGTGCGGATGACATCGCCATTGCCGGAGACGGTCAGGTGACCATGGGCGAAACCGCCATCATGAAAAATTCCGCAAAAAAAATACGTAAAATCTACAAGGATCAGGTACTCTGCGGATTCGCGGGATCCGTGGCGGATGCCTATTCTCTGATGGAAAAATTCGAAAAAAAGATGGAAGAGTACAACGGCAATCTGAAGAGAGCCGCCGTGGCCCTTGCTCAGATGTGGCGCATGGATCAGGCGTCCCGGAATCTGGATGCCCTGATGCTGGTGGCAGACCGGGAAAACGTACTGGTGATTTCCGGTACCGGTGAAGTCATCGAACCGGACTACGATTTCGTGGCCATCGGTTCCGGCGGAAACTATGCGTACGCAGCGGCCCACGCCCTGTACGACAACACGGAGCTGGACGCACCAACCATCGCCCGCAAGGCCCTGGAAATCGCATCCGACATCTGTGTTTATACCAACAGCCATATTTCCGTGGAAAAGCTGTAGGAGGTAAGGTTTATGGCAACAGAATTCAAGAATATGACGCCGAAAGAAATTGTCGAAGAACTGGATAAATATATCATCGGACAGGACAGCGCCAAGCGCTCCGTGGCAGTGGCCCTGCGCAACCGCTACAGAAGAAGTCTGGTTCCGGAGGAAATCCGGGACGAAATCACCCCGAAGAACATTCTGATGATGGGACCCACCGGTGTAGGTAAAACCGAAATCGCCAGAAGACTGGCAAAGCTGATGGACGCTCCCTTTATCAAAATCGAAGCCACCAAGTTTACCGAAGTGGGCTACGTGGGCAGAGACGTGGAGTCCATTATCCGCGACCTGATGGAGGCCTCCATGCGGGTCACCAAGCAGAAGCACATGGACGAAAAATACGAAGTGGCCAAGGATATCGCAGAAGAAAAGATTATCCAAGCCATTATCCCGGGCAGCCGTCAGAAAGCCTCTGCCGCAGGTGCCAAGAGTCCGTTCCAGTTTATTATGGGCAACGGTCAGGCGACCTATAATCAG
>JAZUDB010000041.1:0-4359 GCA_045639385.1 Anaerovoracaceae bacterium
TTGAACAGATACTCTCCCTTTGTGTAGAAACAAATGGTAGAGATCACCAGAAGGATGCATCCGCCCAGCACAGAATTCGGAATCAGACTCTTCCTGAAGAAACGGGTCTTAATCACGTTTGCCACGATAAGGCTTACAAAAAGTACGCCTACCAGCAGAATGCTGCGCCAAATGGTCGGATCGTAAAAGTTTACTCCTACATAAGTGCTCATTTTTTTCTTCCTTTATAATATAACTTATTATTTCCGGTCTTTCCCGAACGCCTTTTTATGCGAAAAGAATTACTTCTTTTTCGGAACCAGTTTTTCCTGACCGCCCATATACGGACGCAGTGCAGCCGGAATGGCAATGCTGCCGTCTTCCTGCAGGTTGTTTTCCAGGAATGCAATCAGCATTCTCGGCGGAGCAACTACGGTGTTGTTCAGGGTGTGGGGGAAGTAATTGCCGTTTTCCTTGTCGCGGACACGGATGCCCAGTCTTCTTGCCTGTGCGTCACCCAAGTTGCTGCAGGAACCCACTTCGAAGTACTTCTTCTGACGGGGGGACCATGCTTCTACGTCCAGAGACTTTACTTTCAGGTCTGCCAGGTCGCCGGAGCAGCATTCCAGGGTTCTTACCGGAATGTCCAGAGTGCGGAAGAATTCCACGGTGAACTGCCAGAGCTTTTCGAACCACATGGGGGATTCTTCCGGCTCGCAGATGACTACCATTTCCTGCTTTTCGAACTGATGGATGCGGTAAACGCCTCTTTCTTCGATGCCGTGAGCACCAACTTCCTTACGGAAGCAGGGGCTGTAAGAGGTCAGCGTCTGAGGCAGCTCTGCCTTTTCCAGCATCTGTCCGATAAAGCGGCCCACCATGGCGTGCTCGGAGGTTCCGGTCAGGTACAGGTCTTCGCCCTCGATCTTGTACATCATGTTTTCCATTTCGGTAAAGCTCATAACGCCCTTTACCACGTCGCCGTGAATCATAAAAGGCGGAATGAAATAGGTAAAGCCCTTGCCGATCATAAAGTCCCGGGCATAGCTTAAAATGCTGGAGTGAAGGCGGGCAATGTCTCCCTTCAAATAGTAGAAACCGTTGCCGGAGGTTCTGCGGGCTGCGTCGATGTCAATGCCGTCCAGGGTTTCCATAATATCGGTGTGGTAAGGAACTTCGTAGGGCGGAACCACGGGGTCGCCGAATCTTTCGATTTCCTGGTTGCAGGAATCGTCCGGACCGATGGGAACAGAAGGATCGATGATGTTGGGGATGACCATCATGCGCTTGGTCAGCTCTGCCTGGGATTCTTCTTCCTGCTTTTCCAGGGCTGCCAGTTCGTCTGCGATTTCCGCAACCTTCTTCTTGGCCTCTTCTGCCTTGTCCTTTTCGCCGGCCTTCATGAACTTGCCGATTTCTCTGGACACGTCATTGCGGATTTTGCGCAGTTCGTCGCCGCGGGTCTTGGCAAAGCGGAGCTTTTCATCCAGCTCGATGACTTCGTCTACCAGGGGAAGCTTTTCGTCCTGGAACTTTTTCTTGATGTTTTCCTTTACGATTTCCGGATTGTTTCTTACAAACTTAATGTCAAGCATTTTCAATCTCCTTGCTCAGTGTTATATAATCCTCAACGCTCAGATTTTCGGGTCTGAGTTTTGGGTCTATGCCTTGTTTTACCAATATATTTTCGATCTTCCCCTTGTCCAGGCCCTTATAGCCAGCCAGGCAGTTGGGAAGGGTTTTTCGTCTCTGAACGAAAGCCGTTTTGACCAGCGCAAAGAAGTTTTCCTCCTCTTTGCCGGACAGCGGTCTTTCGGGTTTGCGCTCCAGCACTACCACCGCCGAATCCACCTTCGGCACCGGGTCGAAGCATTCGGCCGGTACGTCCAGCGCCTTACGGCAGCTGCAGTAATACTGAAGCGATATAGACAGTACGCCGTAATCCTTTCCGCCGGGACGGGCCACGATGCGGTCCGCCACCTCCTTCTGCACCATAACGGTCAGATTCGCGGCAGGCACATCCTGCTCCAGAATACCCAGCAGAATGGGCGTGGTGATGTAGTACGGCAGATTACCTACAATGCGAAGGGAACCAGTCGGGGTCCTGTCGGCAAGGCATCCACCCTTCCCGTCGCAGCTGAGGCTGCTCGGGCGGGTACCCCCCTTGCCGCCACCCCTCGGCGTTTCGTCATCGGCAGCGGAATTCTGCTCCGCATCACCCCGCGATTCTAAACTGCTCCAGTCGAACTTGAGGATGTCTTCGTGCACGATCTCCACGTTGGGGTGCAGGGCGAACTTGGTGCGCAGGATGGGGATCAGCCGGTCGTCCAGCTCCACCGCCACCACTCTGCCGGCGCATTCCGCCAGGTAGTCGGTTAAAGCACCCAGGCCGGGTCCGATTTCCACCACGGTATCTGCGGGTCCTGCGCCGCTGGCTGCCGCAATGGCTTCCAGCACCTGGGCATCCTGCAGAAAGTTCTGTCCTAATGATTTTTTTGTCTTAAAGCCGTTATTGCCCATCTTCTCCCTGAACCACGTACAGTACCTCGTTGGGGTAGACCATGCGCAGCTGCGAACGGGCCTCGCTTTCTATATATTCCGGGCTTGTGACCCTTTCCAGGGTAGATTCCAGTTCGGTAATTTTCCCCTGCAGCGCATCCAGGTTTTCCTGAGCCTGCTGTTTTGCAGCGGTCAGCTCCCGGATCTGCAGCACCTGCCGGCCGAAAAGCAGCAGCATTACCACCAGAAGTATGGCAGCAGCAAGCAGACCCTTCTTCAGAACGGCGCTTCTCTTTTCCGCAGCGGCAGCCGCCCGGACTTCCGCTTCTCTTTTTTTCTCCAGAAGTTCCTTCCGCTTTTCTCTGCGCTCCCGCTGGATGGCAGACTGGTCGGCGGAAAGAATGCTGTCGGTTACAATATCTCTCGGCATCTTTATATACCCTGTTCGGCGGGAGAGCCCGGGTCCGGACTCTCCTGCCTGTTTTGTCGATTAGTTGGTGTAGTTGTCAAAATATCCGGAAATCCAGATAATCGGGGTGCCCTTGTCTCCGGAACCGGAGGTCAGGTCGCACAGGGAGCCCAGCAGGTCGGTGAGACGCCGGGGTGTGGTTCCTTCGGAGGCCATTTTTCCTACCAGGTTGGCATCCTTTTCCTTGATGGCGTTCTTGATGGCTTCCTTCAGCGCATCGCCCTGCAGGTCTGCGTAATCGTTGTCCGCCAGGAACTTTAACTTCAGCTCGTTGGGCTGGCCTTCCAGGCCTGCGGTGTAAGCCGGGGAAACTACCGGGTCGGCAAGCTCCCAGATCTTTCCTACCGGATCCTTAAAGGCGCCGTCGCCGTAGATCATTACTTCCACGTTCTTGCCGGATGCTGCCTTCAGCTTTGCGGCAATGCCGTCCACGATGGGCTGGCAGTCTCTGGGGAAGAGCTTTACGGTCTCTTCGGTGGCCTTGTTGGTGCCCAGCAGTCCGTAATTCTCGTTGTAGCCGGAACCGTCCACAGAGGAGGTCAGAATGTCATCCATGCCCAGGACGATTTCTGCGCCTGCAGCTTTCAGCAGCCGCTTGGAGCGTTCTCTGGTGTGGATATCACAGGTGATCACGTTCTTGGTGTAAGCCAGAACCGCCCTGCAGTCGTTGGCGAAGATCACTTCCGCTTCCGCGCCTTCTGCCGTAATGATATCCTTGTAGTACTGGATGTAGTCCACGCCGGTGAATCTGTGCTTTTCATAGCCGAAGAGCTCTCTCCACTTGGCTTCGGTGAGCACGTCGGTGTAAGGGTTGACCCCTGCTGCATCCATCATGTCCTCGGAAATCAGGTGGTTGCCCACTTCGTCGGACGGATAGCTGAGCATCAGCGTGATCTTCTTTGCACCCTTTGCCATGCCGCGAAGAACGATGGCAAAACGGTTTCTGGAGAGGATCGGGAAAATGATACCGAACTCGCCGGACGGAATCTTCGCCTTTACGTCTGCGGCAATCTGGTCGGTGGTTGCATAGTTGCCCTGGGCTCTTGCCACTACGGACTCGGTTACTGCCACCACGTCGCGGTCCTTAATCTCGATGCCTTCCTCACGGGAAGCCTTCAGGATACTCTCGGCTACGATTTCAACGATATCGTCTCCGGTCTTGATGATTGGAGCTCTTACGCCCCTGGAAATTGTACCTATACATCTTTCCATTGTTTTTTCTTTTCCCTCCTTGAGAAAATATATCAAATTTATTTTTTACGGTAAGACGCTTTCAGGGTTGACGGGGGTACCCTTGTACCGCACCTCGAAATGCAGATGAGGACCGGTAGATACACCGGTGCTTCCCACCAATGCGATATTCTGGCCCTGATATACATGATCTCCGGCATTGACCAGCAGCTTGCTGCAAT
>JAZUDB010000042.1:0-6617 GCA_045639385.1 Anaerovoracaceae bacterium
ACAAGAAAAAAACAGAAAAAAAGCCCCCCACTTGCCGGTTTACGCCGGGAGTGTGGGGGCTTCAGCTTTCACAAAATTATTGTCCGAGATCTTGACAGAGGATTCCGCATTTCATTTCCATCAAAAAGAAATCCTTACGGACCTTTTTTGCAATTATTTCATCTCCGCGTAGGCCTTGGCCACTTTTGACGCGCACTTTGCGTTGTTTAAAGCCAGAGCCACGTTGGACTTAAAGCTTTCGCCGCCGGTCAGGTCCTTGATGGTTGCCAGCAGGAAGGGCGTAATGTTCTTGCCGTGCACGCCGGCTTCGTCCGCCATCTGCAGTGCCTTGTCGATGACCTTTTCCATCTCGTCAAAGTTCTGGGCGTATTCCGCGGGAACCGGATTGCCCACCAGCACGCCGCCGGAAAGCCCCAGATCCCACTTGGTCTTGAGGATCTTTGCGATGTCCGCTTCGCTCTCCGCGGTGTAATCCACACCGTAGCCGCTGTCGGGACAGAAGAACGCGGGGAAATGTTCGGTCCGGCAGCCGATGACCGGAACACCCATGGTTTCCAGGTATTCCAGGGTCCTGCCGATATCCAGAATCTGCTTGGCACCTGCGCAGACCACGCACACGTCGGTGTGGGCCAGTTCCTGCAGGTCCGCGGAGATATCCATGGTCACCTCGCCGCCCCGGTGCACGCCGCCGATGCCGCCGGTGGCAAAGACCTTAATACCCGCCATAGCCGCACCGATCATGGTAGAGGCTACCGTGGTGGCGCCGGTCTTCTTCTCCGCAATGTAGATGGGGAAATCCCGCCGGGAGACCTTGCCCACGTTTTCGGCTTTGCACATGATCTGCAGTTCTTCCGCAGAAAGGCCCACCTTGACCCGTCCGCCGATGAGCGCAACGGTTGCCGGTACGCAGCCTTCCGCCCGAACCACTTCTTCCACTTTCGCCGCAAAATCCAGATTCTCCGGATAGGGCATGCCGTGACTTAAAATTGTACTTTCCAAAGCAACAACCGGAAGTCCCCGGTCCAGGGCGTCCTTTACTTCCGGCTGAATGTCTAAATACGGTTCAAATTTCATACTTTATTCCTTTGTTTCCGCCGAAGCGTTTTTCGCATCCGGCTGCGCAGGTTTTGCTTCCGAAGAAGGCTTTTTCCTGTCAGTCCGCTCCTTGGCGTTGTAGCGGGTCATGGCTTCGGCAATACCCTCACGGGTCCAGCACTCCGCCGCATCTGCCGCTCTGGAAACCGCATCCCGCAGAATGGGGGCCTCCAGGTCGGAAATGCCCGCCAGCACGAACTTGTCCAGAGGCACCTGGCCGTGGTCACCCAGGCCGATGCGGCAGCGGGGGAAGTTATCGTACTGAAGCTGGTAAATGACGGATTTCATTCCGTTGTGACTTCCGGAGGAACCCTTGCCGCGGACGCGGATGGCTCCCAGGGGCAGGTCGATGTCGTCGTAGATGACCATCAGATCTGCCGGAGAGGCTTTGTAGAACTCCATAATGGGGCGCAAAGCCTCTCCGGAAAGGTTCATGTAAGTCTGCGGCTTTACCAGGATGACCTTTTCGTCGCCAAGCCGGCCCTCACCGATGAGAGCCTTGAATTTCAACTTATTTACTTTAATACCGAGCCTTTCTGCCAGTTCGTCCACTGCCAGAAAGCCCATGTTATGATGGGTCAGCTCATAAAGTTTTCCCGGATTTCCCAGGCCGCAAATAATTTTCATAGTTGCCTTATTCAAAAATTACAGAAAGGGGCTGATTGTTATATATTCTGCTGATTGCTTCCGCAAATACCGGAGCAACACTCAGAGACTTAAAGATGGGGAGCATTTTTTCTTCCGGAATGGCGATGGTATCGAGGAATACCATTTCGTCGATGGCGGAAGCCTTGATTCTGTCGATGGCCGGGCCGGAGAGCACGCCGTGGGTGCAGATGGCACGAACGCTCTTGGCGCCTCTTTCCTTGATGGCGTTGGCGGCGTTGCAGATGGTTCCTGCGGTGTCTACCATATCGTCTACCAGGATGCAGTCCTTGCCGTCGATGTCGCCGATGATGCTCATGATCTCGGAAACATTGGCCTTCGGACGGCGCTTATCGATGATGGCGATGGGGCATCCCAGCGGGGTTGCCAGGTTTCTGGCACGGCCTACGCTGCCGTGGTCCGGAGAAACGACTACCAGGTCAAGACCCGGATTTTCTTCCACCAGCTGCTGATAATACTTTACCATCAGCGGGTTGCCCTGAAGATGATCTACCGGAATATCGAAGAATCCCTGGATCTGGTTGGCGTGCAGGTCCATGGTGATGACTCTTTCCGCACCTGCTGCCTGCAGCAGTTCTGCTACCAGCTTTGCCGTGATCGGATCTCTCGGCTTTGCGGTTCTGTCCTGACGAGCGTAGCCGTAGTACGGAATAACGGCGTTGATGCGGCCTGCAGAGGCTCTCTTCATGGCATCGATCATGATGCACAGTTCCATCAGGTTGTCGTTTACCGGGTTGGATGTGCTCTGTACAATGTAGCAGTCCTTGCCGCGAACGGATTCCTGAATGTTGACCGCGATTTCTCCGTCGGAGAATTTCTTTACCTCGGCCTTTCCTAACTCAACGCCGAGGCATTCACAGATCTTCTGTGCAAGCTCCGGATTTCCGTTGCCGGAAAAGATTTTGAATTCTGAATAAAAAGCTCCCATTTTTTTCTTCCTTTCGAAAATTAATTATATTATGTCGGGATTTATGGTAATCCCGGAACCGTCTTCGCTGCCTTCTCCCATGATGATAATGGGGAAGAAATCGCCGATTTTCTTGTCCTTGATGCCCTGGGCCACGATGACCGCCCCAAAGCCCACCGCCCGGGCGTCGAACTCTGCCAGCATATCCTCGATGCCCTTGAGTGTACCGCCCTTGCGCATAAAATCGTCGATAATGATGGCCTTGGAGCCGGCCTTAATGGCCCGCTTGGAAAGGCTCATCTTCTGGATCCGGTCCGAAGAACCGGAATAATAGTTGATGGAAATGGTGGATCCCTCCGAAACCTTGGCCTCACGGCGCAGCACCACCAGCGGAATGTTCAGAAGTCTGGCGGTAAGCATGGCAACACCGATGCCCTTGGTTTCCACGGTGACCACAATATCTGCCTCGGACGCCGCAAAGCGCTTGGCAAACTGCATGGCGCAGGCCTGACACACATTGGGGTCGAACATCAGGTCGGTGGTGTAAATGTAGCCGCCGCCCACATCCCGGGATTTTTCCTCCAGAGAGGTCTTCAGGCTGTTCAGGGCATCCCGGGCCACTTCGGGGCTGATGTAGGGCACGTAGCGCACGCCGCCCTTGGAACCGGACGTGGTCTCCACGTAACCCAGTCCCGCTGCATCCATGGCGTTGCGGACAATCTTGATATCCTCGGAAATGCTGGACTTGGCGCAGTCAAAACGCTCCGCAAAGTAGCCCAGCGAAAAGTCCCGGTTGGGATTGTCCGTCAGTATCTGTGTAATTGTACAGGCTCGTTCTGCTCGTTTCATTTATTTTAAGAGGTTTTCTCCCACCTTGTAGATGTCTCCGGCGCCCATGGTAATGACCATGTCGCCCTCTGCCGCATGTTCCCGCACGAAGGCCTCGATCTCTTCGAAGCTTGCGAAGAAATAGGCTTCTTTGTCCGGATGGCGCTGCTTTATGTCTTCCAGCAGCTTGGCGGAGGAAAGCTTGTAGATGTTCTTTTCTCTTGCCGCGTAGATCTCCGCAAAGATGACCGCGTCTGCATCGTCGAAGGCGTCCGCAAACTCGTCCATGTGAGCCAGGGTCCGGGTGTAGGTGTGGGGCTGGAACAGGCACCAGATCTTCTTGTGGGGCAGATGCCGGGCCGCTGCCAGGGTGGCCTTTACCTCGGTAGGATGGTGACCGTAGTCGTCCACGATGGTATAGCCTGCGGCAGTCTTGCCGATGATATCAAATCTGCGCTGGGTGCCCCGGAAGCCTTCCAGAGTGCGCTCGATTACGTCCATGTCCACGCCCAGGGTCACGCAGCAGGCCACGGCAGCCAGAGAGTTGGCCACGTTGTGCTCGCCGGGAACGCCCAGTTCAATGCGGCGTTCAAAACCGTTTTTGGAGTAGAGATCGTAGCTGGGATGTCCTTCTTCGTTGAAATCGATGTTCTTTGCGTAGAAATCGCTGGTTTCGTTGTAGCCGAAGGTCACCACCCGCTTATCGCAGTCGTCGGTAACGGACTTGACGAAGGGGTTGGAATCGAAGGCCACGATAAAGCCGCCTTCCTTCAGGTGATCCGTAAAGACCTTGAAGGACTGGGCAATGTGATAAATATCCTTAAAATAGTCCAGATGGTCGGAGTCGATGTTCAGGATGATCTCGATGAGAGGCTTTAAGTCCAGGAAGCTGTCCATGTACTCGCAGGCCTCGGTGACCAGCCTGTCGCTGCGTCCGATGCGGGCGTTGCTTTGGAATTCGTTCAGAATGCCGCCCACCAGTACCGTGGGGTCCAGTCCCGCGTTCTGCAGGATGAGAGACACCATGGAGGTGGTTGTGGTCTTGCCGTGGGTGCCGGATACCGCAATGGAGGTGGGGTATTCGGTCATCATCAGGCCCAGGGCCTCGGAGCGGGTGATTACCGGAATGCCCGCCGCCTTGGCTGCCACGATTTCCGGGTTCTCCAAAGAGACCGCGGTGGAATAGACCACCAGGTCTGCGCCTTCGATGTTGGCCGCATCATGACCGATGTGCACCGCAATGCCCTGGCGAATCAGGCTGTCCGTTACGTCGCTTGCCTTCATGTCGGAGCCGGAGGCTTTTACGCCCCGGCTTGCCACGATTCCCGCAATGGCGGACACGCCGATGCCGCCGATGCCGATAAAGTGAATATGCTTATAATCTTTCAGTTCCATTTATTCCTGCGCCGCCTTTGCAATTCTCGCCTTGACCATTTCCGGTCCCATAATCTGCTGTATTGTCCAAAGGTCAGGGCTGTTGGCTCTGCCTGTAATCGCGATGCGGATAACGCCGGACACATGTCCCACGTGACCCTTGTACTGATCCGGATTCTTCTTGAAATCCTTGGGCTTTACCGCGTAGCCCAGCTCCGCCGTAATAGCGCGGACCTTTTCGAACCATGCGGAGTTGTCGTCCGCCGGGTCGTAGGTTTCGATATATTTTGCCAGGATGGCTTTCCGGTCTTCCGGAGATACTTCTGCCGGCCATTCGGATTCGTAAACGAAGTATTCATCGAAGAAGTACTTGACGAACTCGAAGATCTGTCCCGCGTAGATCAGGTCCTTCCGGGGCTTTTCGCCGCCGCGGTCGATATCGAAGACCTTCAGCAGCAGTTCCCGGTTGTTTTCCAGCAGGGCAGCCTTTTCCGGATGATATTCCTGCGCCCAGCCCAGCATGAAGTCGTAGATTTCCGCTGCGGACTTTCTGGCCAGTACGTCCTTAGACACGTCGTTCAGCTTGTTGATGTCGAACAGTGTGCCGGAATCGGACATCTTGTCCGCGGAGAAATGGAATTCGTTGTAATCCGCCGCGGGATTGGCAATGCGCCATTCCTCGAAGTCGGAGCAGAGGATGGTCAGCAGGTATTCGCGGACCGCCTCCGGGAAGTAACCCAGCTCCTTGTAGAAGGACAGGCCCAGCTCCGGATCCTTGCGCTTGGAAAGCTTGCGCTTCTGGCCGGTGGTTTCGTCGATCTTCATTAAGCTGGTGTTGTGGCAGTAGACCGGGTGTTCCCAGCCCATGGCCTCGAACAGCTGCACGTGAATGGGCAGAGATGCCATCCATTCCTCGCCGCGCACCACGTAGCCGGTGTGCATGAAGTGGTCGTCCACCACGTGGGCGAAATGGTAGGTGGGCAGGTCGTTCTTCTTTAAGATGACCACGTCCTGTACGTTCTCCGGCATGGAGATTTCGCCGCGGATAGCGTCGAAGCACTTGAAATACCGGCTTTCGTCGCCGCTGCTCTTAAAGCGGATCACGTAGGTCTCGCCACGGCTGAGGCGTTCCTTTACTTCTTCCAGGCTCAAGTCTCTGTGCTTTGCGTAGGGACCGTAGATGCCCGGATTGATTTTGTTCGCTTCCTGGTTTTTGCGGATTTCGGCAATTTCTTCCTCGCTCATGAAGCAGGGGTAAGCCAGTCCTTTTTCCACCAGATATTTGACGCAGGCCTTGTAGATGTGGCTGCGGGCACTCTGCCAGTAAGGGCCGTAGGCGCCCCGTTCCGCCGCTTCGTCGTCGGAGGCGGAAACCGTGCTGCCCGGGGTCTCCAGCTTGCAGGCACCTTCGTCAAAGTTGATGCCGAAATAGGACAGTGTATCTAAAAGTACCGGGATTGCGCCCTCCACTTCTCTCTTTTCGTCCGTGTCTTCCACGCGGAGATAGCAGATGCCGCCGCTCTGATGCGCGATACGTTCGTCCGCCATGGCACCGAAAAGATTGCCCAGGTGAATGAAACCCGTGGGGCTGGGTGCAAGTCTGGTTACAATCGCACCTTCCGGCAGGGGCTGGCCGTCCGGACCGGTGGTTCTTGCAGGGTACAGTTTTTCGTAGTCTTCCGGAGTCTTATCGATATCCGGGAATAAAAGTTCAGCTAATTCTTTATAATCCATACTCTTTTCCTCT
>JAZUDB010000043.1:0-4437 GCA_045639385.1 Anaerovoracaceae bacterium
GGAGGCTCATTCAAAATGGCACTTAAAGGATTAGACATTTTTAAACTTACACCGAAAAAGAATTGCAAAGAATGCGGCAGCCCGACTTGCATGGCATTCTCTATGAAGGTAGCTCAGGGTGCAGTAGGCATCGAAGCCTGCACGCATATGAGCGCAGAAGCAATCGCACAGCTCTCCGAGGCAACAGCACCTCCGATGAAGACAATCAAGATCGGAACCGGAGATTTCGAACACACACTCGGCGGAGAAACCGTTCTTTACAGACACGAAGCAACATTCGTATCCAAGACACTCTTCGGCGTGTGCGTATGCCAGGATTGCACCGACAAGATCGAAGCAGTCAAGAAGGTTGACTATGAACGTATCGGCGAAAGAGAATATGCAGAAGTATTTGCAGCTCAGTACAAGGGCGACAAGGACGCATATCTTGACGTTGTAAAGAAGGCTATGGGACAGGGCAGAGTTCTTGTTCTCAACTGCCAGGATGCAGACGCAGCTGCAGCAGCTCTCGAGCTCTGCGCAGCAGAAAAGCCGATTCTCAATGCTGCAACACCGGAAAACTATGCAGCAATGAATGAACTCGCAACAAAGTACGGCGTTGTACTCGGAGTATCCGCACCTAACCTCGATGCACTCTATGACACAACAGCCGCTATCGAAGCTCTCGGAAACAAGAACCTGATCCTCGACGTAACAGGCGCAGACGCAAAAGAAACATTTGCAAATGCAGTTCAGGTAAGACGTGCAGCTCTCAAGAACCAGGATCGTACATTCGGATATCCTTCCATCGTTAATGTAGCTAAGCTTGCAAAGGATGACTATCACACCCAGGTTGCATTAGCATCTATGTTCGTTCTTAAATATGCATCCATCGTTCTGCTCCAGAACCTGGATTACTCCATCGCACTTCCGCTCTACGGACTCAGACAGAACGTCTACACAGATCCGCAGAAGCCGCTCACAGTTGAACCGGGCATCTATCCGCTCAACGGTGCAGACGAAAACGCTCCTTGCGCAGTAACCACAAACTTCGCACTGACCTACTTCCTGGTACAGGGCGAACTCGAAAGATCCGGAGTTCCTGTAAACCTCCTCATCGCAGATGGCGGCGGATACTCCGTACTGACCTCCTGGGCAGCAGGTAAGTTCTCTGCAGGTTCCATCGACAAGTTCATGAAGGAACAGGACATCGAAGGAAAGCTCAAGACCAGAACTCTGATCATCCCGGGCAAGGTTGCCGTACTCAAGGGCGAACTCGAAGAAAAGCTTCCGGGTTGGGACATCAAGATCTCCCCGAACGAAGCAACAGGACTTGTTAAGTTCATGAAGGAACTCTAGTAGTTAGTTATAAAGGAGACCATTAATGGCAAGATTTGTTACTATCGGTGAAAGAATTCACTGCATCAGCCCGGTTATCAAGCAGGCTATGGCTGATATGAACCCGGAACCCATCCTCAAGAGAGCTAAGGAACAGATCGCTGCAGGCGCAACCTACATCGATGTTAATATCGGACCTGCGGAAAAGAACGGCGAAGAACTCATGAAGTGGGCTGTACAGACCATTCAGAGCGAATGCAACAATATCCCGCTCGCACTGGATACATCCAACGTTAAGGCTATCGAAGCCGGTATCTCCGTTTACAACAGAACAAACGGAAAGCCGATCGTTAACTCCGCAGACGCTGCAGACAGAATCGACAGAATCGACCTGGCAGCAGCAAACGACGCTATCTGCATCGCACTCTGCGCACAGCAGGGAATTCCGTCCAACAACGACGAAAGAAGCGAATATCTCCAGCTCATGCTCGAAAGAGGCATGGAACTGGGTATGGATCCGACAGACCTCTGGTTTGACCCGCTGTTCCTCGTAATCAAAGGAAACCAGGACAAGCAGCTGCAGGTTCTCGAATTCATTAAGCAGATTTCTGACATGGGACTCAACTCCACCGGCGGACTCTCCAACGTTTCCAACATGGCACCGAAGGAAATTCGTCCGATCATGGACAGCACCACCCTTGCAATGGCTATGTATTGCGGACTTACCTCTGCAATCGTAAACCCCTGCGACCAGAGACTTATGGAAACAGTAAAGACCGCAGACATCATCAAGAACGAAATGATGTATGCAGATTCTTATCTTGAACTGTAATCTAAGTTAATTTTAAGAGGACATTGCCCGCATTGCAGGTGATGTCCTCTTTGTTCTGTCTGGAAAGACAATGTTTGTATAAAGGTGATAAAATGAGTGTATTGACAGATCTTATTTATGGCGGTTCCAACGCCGTCGCAGGACTTACCGAAGGTGCAGTAAACGCTGCCATCGAAAAGTACGGTCCCGAAAAGAAGGTTGCTATGCCCGATACCGCATACTTCCTTCCCACTATCTATGCAGCAACCGGCGTCAAGGTTGAAAAACTGGGCGACCTTCCCGCATGCGTAGGTGTTTTAAAATCGTTAATTACCAATCAGGAAGACCTGGGTCAGGCGCTGAATGCAGGTCTTGCCACCGCTGTGGGCGCGGAAATTCTGGAGGCCCTCAAATATGTAGAAAATGAAAATCCGTACGCAAATGAAAGCGGTATCGGATTTGTACCGGACCCCATCATCCGTTCTCTGGGTGTTCCGCTGGTAACCGGAGACATTCCGGGTGTTGCAGTCGTTCTGGGTAAAGCAGACAATCCGGAAGATGTGGCAGCCGTTGTCAGAGATTATCAGGACAAGGGTATTGAAACCTTTATGGTAGGCGACGTAATCGAACAGGTTGCAGAGGCCGGTGTTAAGATGGGTCTTGAATACCGTGTCATTCCGCTGGGTCACGATGTAACTTCCGTCATCCATGTGGTAACCGTTGCTGTCAGAGCAGCTCTTATTTTCGGAAATCTCCAGCCCGGCAATCTTGCAGGACTTCTGGAATATACAAAGAACCGTGTTCCGGCCTTCGTCAACACTTTCGGTGCCATTGACAGCGTGGTGGTTTCCGCCGGTGCAGGCGCCATCGCTCTGGGCTTCCCGGTCATCGTAGACATCGACCTGGGCGAAAACCAGGTTCCGGGCGCTCTGGTATCCGTACTGGATCACAGCCAGACTTCTCCGGTTTCTCTGGAACTGAGAAACATCAAGATCAAGGCAAAGGCAGTTCAGCTGCCCGTTTCCTTCGCAGCTGCATTTGAAGGCGAAATCATCCGTAAGAATGACTGCTACGTGGAATTCGACTCCGACCACAACCCCACCTGCGAACTGCTGCAGATGGCAAAGGATGCCTCCGAAGTGGAAGATCACAAGATCACCATCGACGGACCGGACGTACCGGAAAATGCGGAAGAACTGATCCGTATGCCGCTGGCCACCACCGTAAAGGTTTACGGCAGCAAGATGCAGCCGGACTTTGAATCCGTTATCGAAAGAAAGATCCATGCCTGGTTCAACTATATTGAAGGCGTAATGCACACCGGTCAGAGAAACCTGTTCAGAATCCGTATTTCCAAGGATTCCTTTAAGGCAGGTCTTCGTCTGAAAGATCTGGGCGAAGTGCTCTACAGCATGATCAAGGACGAATTCGGCGAAGTGGTAGACAAGTGCGAAGTGACCTTCATTACCGACAAGGCAAAGGTGGAAGAATACCTGGACAAGGTGGCAATGCCGGTATTTGACGCCAGAGACAACAGACTGGCATCCCTGACAGATGAAAGCGTAGACACCTTCTTTACCTGCATTCTCTGCCAGAGCTTTGCTCCGTCCCACGCCTGCATCGTTACCCCGGAAAGACTGGGTCTGTGCGGCGCAGTTTCCTGGCTGGATGCCAAGGCCGGCTACGAACTCAAGCCCACCGGACCGAACCAGCCCATCGCCAAGACCGGCTGCACCAACGAAAAGACCGGCGCATACGAAACCGTCAACAAGGCCATCGAAGAAGCAACCCACGGTGCAGTAAACAAGGTTACCCTGTACTCCATCATGGAAGACCCCATGACCTCCTGCGGATGCTTCGAATGCATCTCCGGCATTGAACCGGTATCCAACGGTCTGGTAGTTGTCAACAGAGAATACAAGGGCATGACCCCCACCGGCATGACCTTCGGTGAACTGGCCTCCATGACCGGCGGCGGAGAACAGACTCCGGGCTTCATGGGTCACGGCAGACACTTCATCTCTTCCAAGAAGTTCGCATACGCAGAAGGCGGTATCGCAAGAATCGTCTGGATGCCGAAGGAACTGAAGGATGACGTTGCTGCCAAGCTGAATGCCACCGCAAAGGCAGTGCTGGGCATCGACAACTTCTGCGACATGATCGCTGACGAGACCATCGCCACCGACGCAGACGTTCTCTACTCCTTCCTGCAGGAAAAGAACCATCCGGTTCTGCAGCTGGAAGCTCTGATGTAATGGGATTTGCGATTGTCGCAAGAATAAAGTATAATAGTTCCCGGGACTTTATGT
>JAZUDB010000044.1:0-3438 GCA_045639385.1 Anaerovoracaceae bacterium
TACGATCCGACTTCGGTGCTGATTCCAGGTTCCGGCGTCAATTTATCAAAGCATCATTACGAAGCATATCCAGAAGATGATGGAACGATTCGCTTTTTATTTATTGGACGCGTAATGAAGGAAAAAGGAATCGATGAACTGATAGAAGCCACTAAAAAATTACACATGGAGTATAGCGGAGTCAGTTTGGATATTCTTGGCGGGTTTGATGAAGAATATTCTAACCAGATGAATCAAGCTGTAAATACCGGCTTTATCAGATATCACGGGTATCAATCGAATGTCCACGGTTATATTAAACGATCTCATTGCACGGTTCTCCCATCTTATCATGAAGGAATGGCAAATGTGCTTTTGGAATCTGCATCAACGGGAAGAGCTGTTATCGCGTCGTCTATTCCGGGGTGTGTGGAAACCTTTGACGAAGGCATAACAGGCTTTGGATGCCGCGTAAAGAGCACAGACTCTTTACTATCTGCTATGAAGAGTTTTGTAGAATTGACTTATGATGAAAAATGTCAAATGGGTTTTTTCGGGCGAAAGAAAATGGAAAAAGAATTTGACAGAAATATAGTTATTAACGCATACAAAGAAGCTTTAAAAAAAATATAAAGTAAATAGTATTTGGAGGGAAAAATGTCTGTTTACGAGAGAATAGTAAATAAAGAAGAATCAATTGCATTAGTTGGTTTGGGATATGTAGGAATGCCTATTGCCGTTGAATTTGCAAAGCATGTAAATGTAATAGGCTTTGATATCAATAAAGCTAAAATAGAGGCATATAAAAACGGCACCGATCCGACGCTTGAAGTAGGCGATGAAGCAATCAAAGCATCTTCTGTGGAATGGACCTGTGATGAAAACCGTTTAAAGGATGCAAAATTTATTATCGTTGCAGTTCCGACACCTGTAAATGATGATACGACACCGGATCTTTCACCTGTTGTCAGTTCCAGCGAGATTGTTGGACGGAATTTGACAAAGGGAACTATTGTTGTCTATGAGTCCACGGTATACCCTGGAGTGACAGAGGAAGTATGTGTTCCGGTTCTCGAAAGAGAATCTGGATTAAAATGCGGCGTGGATTTTAAGGTTGGTTATTCTCCGGAAAGAATCAACCCCGGTGACAAAGTTCACAGATTGACTACCATTAAAAAAATTGTATCCGGTATGGACGAAGAGTCTTTGGAGGAAATCGCCAGTGTATACCAAATTGTAGTTGCGGCGGGTGTACATAAGGCATCATGTATTAAGGTGGCAGAGGCTGCTAAAGTTATCGAAAACAGCCAAAGAGATATCAATATTGCGTTCATGAACGAACTCTCTATCATTTTCAACAAGATGGGAATTGATACTCTCGAAGTTCTGGAAGCCGCCGGAACAAAGTGGAATTTCCTTAATTTCCGACCGGGTCTTGTTGGCGGACATTGCATCGGAATCGACCCGTACTATTTGACATATAGAGCAGAACAATTTGGTTATCATTCTCAAATTATTCTTTCCGGAAGAAGAATCAATGATGATATGGGTAAATATGTTGCAGAACAGACAGTTAAACAGTTGATTCAGGCTGACAAGTCTATAAAATCTGCGAAAGTTGGCTGCCTCGGCATTACGTTTAAAGAAGACTGCCCGGATGCCAGAAACAGCAAAGTAAATGATATTTTGAAAGAGCTACGCGAATATGGCATTGAACCCATCGTATGCGATCCTGTGGCAGATGCACCTGATGCAAAGCGTTTTTACGGGGTAGACTTGGTCTCTTTAGAAGAGTTTAAAGATTTGGATTGCCTGATTATTGCTGTCGCTCATAAAGAATTTAAGGAACTGACCAATGAAGATATCGCGAAGATGTTTAAAACCGAGGATAACGATAAGAAAGTAATCATTGATGTTAAAGGCGTTAGAAATAAAGATGAACTGAAATCGCTCGGTTACAAGTATTGGCGACTGTAAGAGGTAAAACATGGGATATTCCAATCTTGATTTTCCGAAAAATGCAAAATTTTTGGTAACCGGAGGTGCCGGTTTTATCGGCTCCAACCTCTGCGAAGCCATTTTAAACCTGGGCTACAAAGTCCGTTGCCTGGACGACCTCTCCACGGGCAAACAGAAGAACGTGGACATCTTCCTGGATAACCCGAATTACGAGTTTATCAAGGGTGATATTAAAGATTTCGATACCTGCCTTGCGGCCTGCGAAGGCGTGGATTACGTGCTGAACGAAGCTGCCTGGGGCAGTGTTCCCCGCAGCATCGAAATGCCGCTGTTCTACTGTGCCAACAACATTCAGGGAACCCTGAACATGATGGAAGCCGCCCGTCGCCAGGGGGTAAAGAAGTTCGTGTACGCTTCTTCTTCCTCTGTGTACGGAGACGAGCCGAATCTTCCGAAGCGCGAGGGCAGAGAAGGTAATCTGCTTTCTCCCTACGCTCTTACCAAGCGCTGCGACGAAGAGTGGGCCAAGCAGTATACCATGCACTACAATCTGCCCACCATCGGTCTGCGCTACTTTAATGTGTTCGGCAGACGCCAGGATCCGGACGGAGCTTACGCCGCGGTAATTCCAAAGTTTATCAAACTTCTGATTAACGGTCAGGTGCCCACCATCAACGGAGACGGCAAGCAGAGCCGCGACTTTACCTACATTGAAAACGTGATCGAGGCTAACCTGAAAGCCTGCCTTGCTCCTGCGGAAGCAGACGGCCAGGCGTTTAACGTGGCCTACGGCGGAAGAGAATATTTAATCGACATTTACTACGGTCTGACCAAGGCTTTAAACCTGGACATAGAACCGAATTTCGGACCAGACCGTGCCGGAGATATCAAGCACAGCAATGCGGATATTTTCAAGGCAAAAGCACTGCTGGGATACGACCCGGAGTGGAGCTTTGAGCGGGGCATTGCCGCCGCCATCGAATGGTACAAGGAGAATCTGTAAGGATTGGACGCTAATGGTAAAACAATTGTATATGTAGGTGGGTTTGAATTACCTGATAAGAATGCTGCAGCACATCGGGTAATCAACAATGGAAAAATCTTTCGAGAACTTGGCTACGACGTTGTGTTTCTTGGAATCAGTCATTCTGTAGCGGACATAGAATGTAGAAACTATTTCGGATTTAAGTGCTGGTCTATTCCGTATCCAAAATCCATTTTTCGATGGGTTCATTATTTGTCAGATATTTCCGTCCTAAAAAGAATAATTGATGCAGAAAATCCAGTGGGTGTTATTTTTTATAATTATCAGTCGTTGGCTTTTTCTCGGGCGCTTTCTTATTGTAAACGTAAAGGCATATGGACGGTATCCGATGTCACCGAATGGTATCTTGCTCAGGGGAATCTTGGTTTTCGGGCGGTTAAGCAATTGGATACTTTTTTAAGAATGAGGGTTCTTAACAAAAAAACAGACGGATTAATTGCTATCAGCTCTTTTAT
>JAZUDB010000045.1:0-10862 GCA_045639385.1 Anaerovoracaceae bacterium
GGAGGACAAGAGACCTACCGCTTGCCTTTCCTGCGGCCAGTGCGTAGACATCTGCCCGCAGAAAATCAACGTTCCGGAGCTCTTCGAACAGTTCTCCGAAAAGCTGGGAATCAAGTAAAAACCAAACAGAACCACCAAAAAATCCGCAGAGCATTTTCTGCGGATTTTTATTTACAGCAGTTCCCGGTTGTAGAGGCCCGCAGTCCTGCGGAAGGACGGGGTCTCTTTGTTTTTCACCATTTCGAAGATGCGCAGGCACTCTTCCCGGCTCTCCGTGGTAAAGTACAGGGTCTGGAAGTCCAGCTGGGGTACAGATTTGTCCGCCGCGTAAAGCGGTACGCAGTTCAGCAGCTCGGAGTACTCGGAGCCGCGGCACAGAATCCGGAATTTTTCGTTCTTCCGGTCCGTCAGGTATTTGTCCCGGGTGCAGCCGCTGCATCCTTTGGGACCCATGGCGGGACAGGCCCGGAATTTCATCAGAGGCAGGTAGCCGTAGACCAGGGCGCCCACGGGCAGAGCCGCGCTGTCACCGGAGTCCGCAGCATTTTTCTTCTTCGCCCGGGCGGCCAGAAAGGCCCGCATTTTCGGGAAAGGCATTTCGAAGGACAGAGTCAGGTCCGAAAGACCCAGTCCGGCATACTGCTCCGCCGCGGCGGTATTCAGCACGTTCAGATACATGCCGCCGTGCATGACAAGGCCCAGTTCCCGGCACAGATGCACCGCGCCGATATTTTCGCACACCGCCTCCGCATAAGAGGACAGCATCATCCTGGTTTTATCCATGGAGTGCTCCCAAAGCACCGCGGGAATCTCCGGAATTACATTTTTCAGTTCCGGATGCCGGGCGGCCTCCGCCAAAGGAAGCACGATCTGGCAGTCCGGTGCGTCAAAGACCTGCGCCGCGGTTTCAAAGCGAAGTCTGTACATCATGAATTCTCTCCTCCCGCAAAGCGTCTATGGCTCTTCTTCTTAAATCGTTGACGGCCGACAGGGGCAGCATCAGTCCGTCTTCCGTTTCTGCGGATAAATCCCGCAGATAATACATGGTTCCGCCCAGCTTGCCCAGGTTTTTCCGCAGACTTTCCTCGGTAAAGGGACGGTTTTCCGCCTTCAGGGGAATCTCCCCTTCCACACTGACGTAGTGCACGCCGTCGTTTACCGAAAGCACTGCAGGCTGACCCGCCGCCGCATAGAAAATCATATCCACCGGCACGGTCTGGGGCTCTTTTTCGTAAAGTTTTGCCAGGTTTTTCAGCACGTCGGAAGCCGCCAGCACGTCCTCTTTGGTCCGGTAACCGAACATATCTAGGCTGCGCTTTCCGGTCAGATAACCGTCGGTAAAACCGCTGCGGGAAAACACGGAGCGCAGCGACTCCAGGTCGTAGGGCTTGCCGTCCCGGGCATTGCGGCAGGCCGTCACCGCGGCCGCCACGTATTCCGCACGCTTCATGCGGCCTTCGATCTTCAGGCTTCCCACGCCGGCGTCCGCCAGCTCCCGGATGTGCTTTACGTAAGACATATCCTTTAAAGACAGGGCGTGATCCCGGCCGCAGACTTCGCAGTCCAGGCGGCAGGGCTGGGCACAGAGCCCCCGGTTGCCGGAACGACCGCCGATCATGGACGACAGATAGCAGTTTCCGGACAGGGACATGCAGTGCGCCCCGTGAACAAACACCTCCACGTCGGCACCCGTCTCTTTTATAATCTTTTTGATCTCTTCCAGGGTCAGTTCCCGGGCCAGTACCACCCGGTCAAAGCCCCATTCCTGCAGCATCTTTACGCCTTCGCTGTTGTGCACCGCCATCTGGGTGGAAGCATAGCGCTTCAGCCCGGGCCAGCGTTTCCGGGCGTAATCCGCCACCGCAAAGTCCTGGATAATCAGGGCATCCGCACCCGCCTGTGCCGCAGTGTCCACGGTTTGATAGACCCCTTCCAGCTCGTCATCAAAAACCAGAGTGTTGACGGTAATGTAAACCCGGCAGCCGTGTTCATGACAGGTCCGGATGGTCTCCGCCAGTCCTTCCCCGTTGAAATTGTCCGCATTCCGGCGGGCGTTAAAATTCTGCAGTCCAAAATAAACGGCGTCCGCGCCGCAGCGCAGAGCCGCCGTCAATTGCTCCGCACCCCCTACAGGGGCCAGTATTTCAGTTTTTCTTTCGGATAATGTCACCCGCGCAGACTCCTTCCGGAAGGTTGATTTTTACGTATTTCATGGGGTGAGAAGAGCGCTGCAGGCTCTCTCCCTCTTCGTTTACAATGCTTTCCACGGTGAACTTCTTTCCCAGGCCGCCGGGGGTCAGCACTTCCAGTTCGTCCCCCAGGTTAAAGGCATTCCGGGTCAGAATGGTTCCCTCTGCCGCCGCGTTGCCCACATAGGTCCAATCCCGCAGATAGCCCTCGTCATCCGGGGCGATCTCGGAAGGAAGACCCTGATAAAAGCCGGTGCAGAATGGCCGGTGAGACACCGTATCCAGTTCTCTGCGGGCTTCTTCCGGCGTAATGACACCGTTCATCAGCGTACGGTAAGCGTTGGCCACGGTTCCCACGTAGAAGGGTGTGCGCATGCGGCCTTCCACCTTAAAGGAGACCACGCCCGCATCCGCCAGCTGCTGCAGAATGTCCACGCAGCAAAGCTCCTTGGAGCTTAAAATGGCCATGCCGTGGTCGGATTCCTCCACCGGGAAGTACTCGCCGGGGCGCTTTTCCTCCATCAAATAATAGTTCCAGCGGCAGCCCTGGGCACATTCGCCCCGGTTGGCGGAACGTCCGGTCAGGAAGGCGGAAATCATGCAGCGGCCGGAATAGCTCATGCACATGGCACCGTGCACGAAGGCTTCCAGTTCCAGCCCCTTGGGCTTTTTCGCGGCGATCTCCGCAATCTTTTCGATGGAAAGTTCCCGGGCCAGCACGATGCGCTTAACGCCCATATTGTAGTACACTTCCGCCGCCTTGTAGTTCATGCAGTTGGCCTGGGTGGAAAGATGCACCTCCATCTCCGGGCAGGCCTCTTTAATGGCGGCAATGGCGCCGATGTCGGACACGATGACCGCGTCCACGCCGATATAATAGAGATTTCTTACATAGCTTGCCAGCTTCGGAATTTCATCGTTGTTGGCGAAGCAGTTTACGGTAACGTACAGTTTTTTGCCCGCCTGATGCAGCGCATAGCAGGCATTGCCCAGTGCTTCCAGGTCAAATCCCACGTGACCCGCCCGCAGCTGCATAAAGGGACCGCCGCAGTACACCGCGTCGGCACCGTACTTAATGGCGGTTTCCACGCATTCCATATCGCCGGAAGGCATTAATAATTCAACGTTTTTCAGATTCATAGCTCTTTCCTGTATTTGTTTCGCAGACCCTGTGTCTGCGCATCTTTCTTACATTACCATGCAGCTTTCCGGGAACAGCGGCAGCAGCACATAACCCATGTCCCGCAGACCGTCGATAATGCCCGGCAGCGACTCCAGCGTGGTCTGACTGTAATCGTGCATCAGCACCACCAAAATCTTCTGGTCTTTGGTGCGGTCCAGCACGTTGGACGTATACTTCTCCACCGTGTGGATCTTTTCGCTTCCCCCGTCGCCGATGGTGCAGTTCCACTGTACGTAACCGTAGCCCATCTCGTGGAGCGCATCGATGCAGACCTGTTTATTGCTGCCTGCCGCACCGCTTCCGCCGGGGAAACGGAAGATATTCATATCAATTCCCAGCTTTTCTTTTACAAAATCGTGGTCCTTCTGCACATCTGCCGCAAAGGCCGACTTGCTGGAATACAAGCCCTTGTGAATCTTGTGCATATAAGTATGATTCGCCACCGTGTGCCCCTCGGGCAGATAGCGGCTGTAAATGTCATCCATATCCTCCGTACCCGCACAGATCAGTTCGAAGGATGCCTGAACGTCTTTTTCCTTCAGCACATCCAGAAACTTGGCGGTTTTCTGATAAGGCCCGTCGTCAAAGGTCAGGTAGGCGATCTTCAAATCGGTTTCGCCTGCCAGAATCTTATCTTCCAGCGCTTTTGCCGCTGCGAAGAATTCCGCCTTAAACTGTTCCGTTTCCGCAGGCATGGCCCGAAGCTCTTCAATTTCCGTGTTCAGGGCAGATATTCTTTCTGCTTCCGCATCCGACTCTGCCTGTACCTGTGCCAGCTGGCTGCGGCAGGCATCCAGGGAAGCTTTGGCTGCTTTTTTCTGTGCAAGAACAGGTTTCAGCGAGAACACGGCAAACACACAGTATACTGTCAGTGCTGTCCAGCAAAGAGCGGACAGAATCTTTACTTTAAGGTCTCTATCCATTCTTTCTTTCCTTTCCACAGCGCATGCATATCCTTCTGCTGCGCACTTTCGCTCTGCAGCTTCTCCGCTTCTGCCGTTAAAGACTGTTCCAGCGCTCTGTTTCCAACCAGGCTGTTTTCCAATTCCTCGATCTTTGCCCGGTCTGCAGCCAGTTCTTTCTCATAAGCCTTGGTATCCGCGTCAGCCTTTACCGTAAGCACCGCAAAGACAAGCACGGCAGCAATCAGAAGAATCAGCGGCAGCTTAAACACATAAAACTTTTTCCGATCTTTCATAGGGTTTCCTTTTTATTTTATACAAATCATAACTTCAGCACGGCAAATGCCTTATCCAGATGATCCATCTCCACAATCTGCTTCGCCATGTATGACGGGCTGAAGGAATAGTTGTTGGCATCCCAGTAAAGCAGATAACGTACAAAGCGCAGGGTTTCCGAATAGCGGTAAAACTCCTCGTCCACGTTTCCCGCGCCGCTGTCGAATTTAAATGTCCCCGCATCGCGGAAGCAATTCATTACCAGCAGACTGAAATTCATAGCCGTAACCGAAGGAATAAAGCTCTGGGCATTAAAAATCATGTGATACAGATCTTTTTCCCGGTACACATGTTCCATTACACCACAAAGAAGGGCTTCATTCAGCCCTTTTTCCACATTGTAATCCTTCAGCAGATTGCTCAGCTGAAGAGCCAGAATCTCGGCTTCCTCCCGTACCGTTTTCTCGATGAAATCGTAATAGTCCACGTAATTCCGATAAAAACTGCTGCGGCTGTACCCGGAGGTCCGGATAATTTCCGACACGGTTATTCTGCTGATTGGTTTGGTTTTCAGCAGATGCAGGAACGCTTTTTTGAATTCATCTCTGGAACGGATTTTCATTATCATTACACAGAATGGAACAATTCTGACAGTATTGTCCCATTGGAAACATCTTCAGATAATCTGACTCTGTAACGGAACTTTTATTGTTTGTACAATTTTATTACATAGAAGTAAGTAAATCAAGGAGGTTTGCTAATGGGTAAATTAGAAGGAAAAGTCGCCGTAGTAACCGGCGCCACATCCGGAATCGGCCAGGGCATCGTAGAAGTTTTCCTGGAAGAAGGAGCAAAAGTTGTATTCTGCGGACGCAGACTTGACAAGGGTCAGGCCATCGAAAATGCACTGAAGGAAAAGGGATTTGACGTCACCTTTATTCAGGCGGATATGACAGTTGACAGCGACGTCGCCGCGCTTTTCGACAAGTCCATTGAAAAATACGGACAGATTGACATCTGGGTAAACAATGCAGGCGTTATGCACATGACACCGATTGCATACGCAGACGTGGCCAACGACTGGGATGCCGTCATCAATCTCAACTTAAGAAGCTACTATATCGCAACCAAGTATGCCGCCACAAAGCTGGCAGACGGCGGTTCTATTGTAAACATCGCCTCCATCGGAGGACTGCGCGGAGCCCCGAACCTCGCCTCTTACGGTGCATCCAAGGCTGCTGTTATTTCCTTAACCAAAACCAGCGCAGTGGAATTTGCAGAAAGAGGCATCCGCGTGAACGCCATTCTGCCGGGCACCATCTTCTCCGAAATCATGCCCAGAGATGCGGAATTCACACAGTATGCTCTGCAGGGAATTCCTCTCGGAAGAGGCGGAGAACCCAGAGAAATCGGCACAGTTGCCGCATTCCTGGCAAGCAGCGAAGCATCCTTTGTTACAGGTGAAGGAATTACCGTTGATGGTGGCTACACCGCAAAATAAACCTTCTGAATGTATACAAACACAGCAAAAACCGGGAGAATTTCTTCTCCCGGTTTTTGTATTTTCCGTTATACGTTGAATAAGAAGTTGACGATGTCGCCGTCCTGCATGACATAGTCTTTTCCTTCGCTGCGCAGGAAGCCTTTTTCTCTGGCAGCACCCATGGATCCGCCCACCTCAATGAACTTGTCGTAGGCAATGGTCTCCGCCCGGATAAAGCCCCGTTCGAAGTCCGTATGAATCTTTCCGGCAGCCTGAGGCGCCTTGGTACCCCGCTTGATGGTCCAGGCCCGGCATTCGTCTTCGCCGGCGGTCAGGAAAGAAATCAGGTTCAGCAGACTGTAGCTGGCGGTAATCAGCTGATCCAGACCGGACTGTGCAATGCCCAGTTCCTCCAGGAACAGTTCCTTTTCGTCGTCTTCCATCTCTGCCAGCTCTGCCTCCAGACCCGCGCAGATGACGATGCACTTAGAACCCTCCGCATCCGCAATTTCCTGCACGGCCTGCACGTATTTGTTGCCTTCCGCCACGTCGTCTTCCGCCACGTTGGCCACGTAAATTACCGGCTTGTAGGACAGAAGTCCCAGACTCTTGACAAATTCTCTGTCGTCCTCGTCAATGTCCATATTCCGGGCGTTTTTACCGGTGCCCAGGTAGTCGTAGATCTCTTCCATCAGATTGCAGGCTGCCAACTGGCTCTTGTCGCCACCCTTCATGGAAGACTTGGCCTTGGCAATGCGCCGCTCCAGAATTTCCATGTCGGAAAGAATCAGCTCCGTGTTAATGGTATCGATGTCTGCCGCCGGGTCGATGCGTCCGTCCACATGCACAATGTTTTCGTTATCGAAGCAGCGCACCACATGCACAATGGCTTCCACCTCGCGGATGTGACCCAGGAACTGATTGCCCAGACCTTCACCCTTGCTGGCGCCTTTTACAAGGCCCGCAATGTCGCAGAATTCGATGGTGGCATACACCGTCTTTTTGGAATTGTAAATCTCGTGCAGCCGGGTAATTCTCTCATCCGGCACGGTTACGATTCCCACGTTGGGCTCGATGGTGCAGAAGGGATAGTTGGCCGCCTCTGCGCCCGCCTTGGTGATGGCATTGAAAAGTGTTGATTTTCCCACGTTGGGAAGTCCCACGATACCTAATTTCATATCTATTTATACCTGTTCAGAATACTCAAAAAGTCTTCTGCCTTTCTTCACTTAACTATATATTATATCAAATGAATTGTTTCGACTCAATGACATTGCACGGCGGTCCGCTCAGCATCGAATTCATGTTATCTTTTATTTCGATAATTCTGCTAATTCCGTTTTTGTATACGTTCTGTACCGGCCACCATCAAACATACTGGAGGTTGTATCTTCCATTTGTTTGATTTTATTTCTTTACAATCTTCTCGCATTAGTCAATTTTTTTATTCCGTCCCATAGCTCGGTAAATCAAAAGGACAGGAACGCCGCAAAGCTCTGATCATATCCGCGTCAAATGGAACTACATATATTTTAAACAAAAATTCTCCGTATATGGGCCAATTCCCGGTAAGCGGACTTTTCCACATTCCTTTTTTCACAAAATATGCCTGCGGAACATTGGTACCATGGGGGAAATATACCGTTATATCCTGAAAACAATCCCAGTCGTAAAAATGTTCTTCGAAAAAAGGATGCTTTACATATACACCGGTCTTATCAAATGCAAAATCACGGAAGCATACAATATACGAACATGCCACAGAAACAATGCCCAGAACGATAAGGGCAATTCTTAAACCGCTACTTTCTGCAACATGCAGATATCCAAGACCAGCTACCAGCAGCACAATCCCCAATACCAGACTAAACCATCCATAAAGACGTTCTTTCTTAACGCGATACATTTTTGCCTCCTTACACTTTTTTCTTGTTTTGATTATAACAAAAAACCGGAAACTCCGCAAAGAGCCGCCAGTTCTTGTTTATTGCGGTTTAATCCGCAGTATCATTTTGAATTTTCTGCGATTCGTTTCTTTTCTTTAAATAGATGTATGCTGCGATTCCGCAGATAATGGTGACCACGGAGATCACCTGCGCCTGGCGGAATCGTCCGATCCACAAAGAATCCGTGCGCAGTCCCTCTACAAAGAAGCGCTCCACGGAATACAAAACGGCATAAAGGCAGATGATCTGCCCGGAAAAGCTCCGCTTGTTTTTGTCGAACCATAGCAGGAACAAAAACAGCAGGAAGCACCAGATGGATTCATATAAAAAGGTGGGATGCACGAACTCCCCGTCGCAGTAAATGGCCCAGGGAAGATCTGTGGGACCGCCGTGGGCTTCGGAGTTAAAGTAATTGCCCCAGCTGTGATTATTTTCATCCAAAACGCCTCAACAAATTCAAATTGCATTTTGCTGGTCAGCCCCTCAAAAAGATTGGGAAACCCTCAAAAACTTTGGATACCCTAGATTTTACCTAACAAATGGAGGCTCGTTTCATGTCTGTTTGAATTAGTCGGTAGAACTCCATATTATCGTACACGAAGCATCACTACTATAATCCATATCATCATATGCTATAACTGAAAAAATTTCTTTCCCGGAATTCACCTCACACAGATAATATTGTTTATGGTTTTTAAAAGATTTTCCAAGAAATTTTATATTAGTTTCGCTTCCTGGATATTTCTCATCAATTTGCATTCGAATATCATAACATGCAGCGCCCATTCCTTCGGCGTGCGTAGAAGATACGCGATACAATAGTAGGTTTTCATCTCCAACTGCTACAATATGGAACCTTAATACCATACAAATCAGAAAAACAATTACTGCAATTTTGGGAATAGTGTGTTTCTGAAAAAAACCATCTTTCGCTTGATTACTCATCTCTTCTACCACAATCAATTTTCGTTATACTTAATTCTGTAAGAATACGCTATATGCAGTATCTATTTGTGAGGGGTAGGAATAAAAATATACCATACTATCCGAATAGGTTATCTCTCTGGAGTCTTCATCAATAAAAGCGCCTACATCGTGATCGTCGTTTGGATCTGCATAGCCAGTAAATACAATTTCTTTATCCGTTGTCTCGTATATTGTCGAAAGTCCGTTAATCTTAACACATCTTGTATCCACAGAAAGGCAATAGTATTTGTCTAATGATCCAGCCGGAATGATTGAGGAGACTTGAGACGCTACATCGAAAAAACTGCAAATTGTTTCAAGCAGCTTAGAACTTATAGGTATCCCTAAGATTGTTGTAATTAAACCGCCAACATTTATCGCTGTTCTCCAAGTGAAACGATTCAATTTATTAACATAAAACCCAACACTTTCATATACCCTGCAAGTATTCCCGTCTCTATCCGCGGTATAGCGCAATGTTGCTCCATATTGATTACTTCCTGTAAGTCTCGCCATCTCTGCTTTCAATGCAACCGTTGCTGCACTTCGAGTTTCTGGAGTCTTATCAGCCACAATATTTTCTTCAGTTACAGTAAGAACTATTTGCTCTGCGAGATTCATATGAGCTTCAGCATATGCGACAATGTCATCACTATCCGTAACAGTAGACAAATCATAATCACTTACCGGATAATCCAGCGAACTCCATCGATATATTATACCAGGATTGGTTTCAACGTATCTAATACAGATTTCTAAATTGTCACCGGTACTGTCAGCGACAATAGAAATATATTTCTCGTTAGTGATAATCGACACGTATTGTTCATTGCCAAATACACCGTAGCTTCTTGTTTCCTCATCGCATGCGTTTTCATTAGAGGCTGCAAATATCTCTATCATAGACATTGATAATACTAAAGAAAGCATGATTAATAAACATATCAACTTCTTCATAACATATCCTCTTTCTTTTAAAACTTTCTTCTCGTTAACCAAAACATCGACATAATTAATACAGATTCTGGGATTATTAAAAATTACAAACACTATTTTATTGAATACCCAGAATCGTAGCATTCGTCGTTATTGCCTCACTGCCCATCGGAATCACCCCCATTAATTGACGAGCATTATATCTTAAGTAGTTAAAATTGTTTTATCGTAAGCATCTGCATTCCACCTTTATTATTGACAATTTTCATATATAGAGTCTTATCGCTTTTTATGAAATATCATAAAAAATGGTTCTCGACTCCGATACCTAATTTCATATCTATTTATACCTGTTCAGAATACTCAAAAAGTCTTCTGCCTTTCTTCACTTAACTATATATTATATCAAATGAATTGTTTCGACTCAATGACATTGCCCGGCGGTCCGCAGGGTAAAAACGCATAAAAAAGGCACCCGAAGCTGCGGGGTTCTTGAAAATGTGAAAAATGCTCATAAATCTTTTCATTTCAAGGATTTATGAGCGCGTTTTTCAATTTTATTTTGCTTTTTTAATGTCACGCTGCTCATACATTCAACCGATATCGCAGTATATGAGCACGAAATCTCTTCCGAAGTGCTCATAAGTCCTCATTCCGCTGTTTTTTATGAGCATTTTCAAAAAATCGGAATATCCTAAATTTCGACTTACGGGTTACATATGAGCATTTCTGCCGTAAAACAGCTGACTACAGCATGGAATCCTATCGCAGGAATACCTAGACAGCGCAGAACAATCGAACTGCAATTCAACTGCCAATCCGATTGACTCATCGAACTAATCTTTGTCCGAGAACCAGTCAATGTAAGTATAATGAATCCGTCTTTTACATGATTTCATATCTGAATGCACAGGGCTCATCGCTATCCGGATCGTGAGGCGATGTAACGATCTCAATCAGTTCAAGCTTTACTCCAAGCAT
>JAZUDB010000046.1:0-26902 GCA_045639385.1 Anaerovoracaceae bacterium
GCATATGAGCGATATCGAGCGTACTTCCACCAGCAAGGAGAAGACCGGCGAATTTACCGGCAGATACGCCGTAAACCCGCTGACCCACAAGAAGATGCCGATCTTTATTGCGGACTACGTACTCATCTCTTACGGTACCGGCGCCGTGATGGGTGTTCCGGCACACGACCAGAGAGACTTTGATTTTGCCAAGAAATTCGGTCTGGACATCGTTCCCGTAGTGGATCCGGGCACCGGCGACATCGACTGGGACGACCTGAAAGCCGCCTTCGTGGCAGAAGGAAAAATGATCAATTCCGGCAAATACGACGGCATGGACAACAAGGATGCCATCGTTTCCATCCGGGAAGACCTGAAGGCCATGGGCCTGGGCGAGGCAGTAACCAATTACAAGCTTCGCGACTGGCTGATTTCCCGTCAGAGATACTGGGGTACTCCGATTCCGATGATCAACTGCCCGGATTGCGGCTGGGTTCCGGAAAAGGAAGAGAACCTTCCGGTTCTGCTCCCCACAGACGTGGTATTTACCGGTAAGGGAGAAAGCCCCGTGGCAACTTCCAAGACCTTCGTGGACTGCAAGTGCCCCCAGTGCGGCAAGGCAGCCAAGAGGGAAGTGGATACCATGGATACCTTCCTGGATTCCTCCTGGTACTTCCTGCGCTATACCGATGCCAGAAACGACCAGGCTGCATTCGACCCGGCAAAGGCCGGATACTGGATGCCGGTAGATCAGTATATCGGCGGCGTGGAACACGCCATTCTGCACCTGATGTACGCCCGATTCTTCACCATGGTGCTTCACGATCTGGGATTGGCTCCCTGCGACGAACCCTTCACCAACCTGCTGACCCAGGGCATGGTATTAAAGGATGGTTCCAAGATGTCCAAATCCGTAGGAAACGTGGTCAGCCCGGACGAAATTATCGAAAAATACGGTGCGGATACCGCAAGACTCTTTATCCTCTTCGCGGCACCGCCGGAAAGAGAACTGGAATGGTCCGACACGGGCGTGGAAGGTTCTTATAAATTCATCAATCGTGTTTACCGTCTGGTATACGAAATGGCGGAGGAAACCAACGGACTTCCCCCGGTATACACGCCGGAAACCGAAGATGACAAGAAACTGAATTATATTTTGAACAATACGGTGAAGAGAGTTACCGAAGATGTCGGCAATCGCTTCAACTTTAATACCGCCATTTCCGCCGTTATGGAACTGGTCAACGAAATGTACCGCTACAAGGAACTGGAAGACGTGAACCTGGGCCTGCTCCGGGATGCAACGATTAAACTGGTTCTGCTGCTTTCTCCGTTCATCCCCCATGTCTGCGAAGAAATGTGGGAAGGTCTGGGATACACCGAAGCGGTTTACAATGCTGCATGGCCTCAGTACGATGAAAGTGCTCTGGTACAGGAAACTGTGGAAATCGTGGTCCAGATCAACGGAAAGGTAAGAAACAAGCTGAAGGTTGCACCGAATCTTTCCAAAGAAGATTTCCAGGCACAGTGCATGGATTCTGACGAAGTAAAGGCACTGACCGAAGGAAAGACAGTGGTGAAGGTGATTGCAGTACCCGGCAAACTGATCAACATCGTTGTAAAAGGCTGAGTATGGCAGGAAGAAATCAAAAAAGAACAGTAAAAAAACTGAAAATAATTCCCCTGGGGGGACTCCACGAAGTAGGGAAGAACATGACCGCTTTTGAATACGGGAACGATATTATTCTCGTGGACTGCGGCATGTCTTTTCCCACCGGTGATTTATACGGTATTGACGCAGTGCTTCCGGATTTCAGTTATGTAATAGAAAATGCGGATCGGGTGCGGGGACTGATTATTACCCACGCCCACGAGGATCATATCGGCGGTGTGGCTTATCTGCTGAAGCAGGTGAATATTCCGGTTTACGGAAGTCCGCTTTCCCTCGGTTTTATCAAGCATCGGCTGAAAGAACGGAAAATTACCGATGCCAGGCTGAACGAAATACAGGCAGGCGATATTTTAAAGCTCGGATGTTTTACGGTAGAGCCGATCCACATTACCCATTCCGTGGCGGATGCTTTTTCCTTTGCCATTCGTACCCCCGTGGGATTGATCTTCCATACGGGAGACTTTAAGGTGGATTACACCCCGGTGGACGGGGAACCCATCGATCTGGCAAGACTGGCAAATATCGGAGACGAAGGGGTGCTTCTGCTTATGGCGGACAGTACCAATGCCCATCGGGAGGGTTATTCCCGCTCCGAAATGGATGTGAGCAAATCTCTGGGAACCATCTTCCGGGAGGCTCCTTCCCGGATTCTCATCACAGCGTTTTCCTCTCATGTACATCGGGTCCAGATGATTATCAACCTGGCTGCGGAGAACGGAAGAAAGGTTGCGGTTACCGGACGGAGCATGGAGAATATGGTAAAGCTGGCATCGGATCTGGGATATCTGGAGATTCCTGCGAACACCCTGGTTACGCTGAAACAGGCAAAGCAGTACAAGCCTTCGGAACTTGTGATCCTCACCACCGGAACTCAGGGAGAACCCAACAGTGCACTGACCCGCATTGTGGCAGGACAGCATAAGGACGTGAAAATTCTGAAAGACGATGTGGTGATTCTTTCCAGCTCCATCGTTCCCGGAAATGAAGTGAATGTTACCGAAATTGTAAACTCCGTCATGGAAAAAGGGGCGAAGGTGCTCTATTCCGATATCGCGGAAACCCATACCTCGGGTCATGCTTTCCGGGAAGAGCTGAAGCTGGTGCACGCACTGCTGCGGCCCCGGTATTTCATGCCCATTCACGGAGAAGTGCGTCAGCTGGTCAGCCATGGGGAAATTGCCCGGCAGCTGGGGATGAGTGAACGCAATATTGTGTTTGCGGCCAACGGAGACGTAATTGAAGTCGCCAGGGACAAGGTAAAGCGGACGTCAGAACATGTGCCTGCGGAGCCGGTTCTGGTGGACGGCAACGGCGTGGGAGAAGTAGGCGCCAAGGTCTTATCTGAAAGAAAAGCACTTTCCCAGGGCGGTGTTATCGTACTGTCCTGCGTATTCGACGGGGCCCGGCAGCTGGTCTCCGGTCCCGAAATCCGCACCAGAGGATTCCTCTATGCGGCGGAATACGAACAGATGATGGAAGAGGCCAAGCAGATTCTGGAGAACAAAATCGATCAGACGGACTTTTCCGGCCTGTCTTCCGAAGCTGCTGAAAAACTGCTTACGGATGCTCTGCGGAGCTTCATATATAAACGTATGAACAGAAGCCCGGTAATTATTCCGGTATTTACGGAGGTTTAGGATATGCAGAATGTTTATGACATTGCAAGAGACCTGGTATATTCCCTCAAGGAATGCGACCAGTACAAAAACTACAAAAATGCGAAGGCAAAGATAGATGCGAACCCGGATCTTTCCAAAATGATCAATGATTTTACAGAAAAGGGTATGGAACTGCAGGCTATGACCATGACCGGTCAGCAGCCCGATGAAAATAGTTTAAAGCAGTACCAGCAGCTCTACGCCGTTGTGATGAGCGACCCCACCGCAGGGGAATATCTCAACACCCAGATGGCACTTTCCCAGATTATCACGGATATTTATCAGATGATCGGAGGCGCTTTGGATGAATAAGTTTGAAGAACGGATCGAACGTCTGAGAGTGCTTTTAAAGGAAGCAAAACTGGATGCACTCTTTATCAACGACGAAGCCAACGTGGCTTATTTTACCGGCACCAAGGGCAGTGACTGCTACCTTTACATCTCTGCGGATTCTGCGTACATTATTACCGATTTCCGCTACACCGAGATGGCCGAGGCCCTGACCTGGCTGACCCTGGATACCCTGGGGAACGGCAGAACCATTGCAGATGTGGTAGGCGATAAGCCGGAAGAACGCATCGGCGTGGAAAAAGAAGCCATGACCCTGGACGTGTTCATGCTTCTGAACAGCAAACTGAAGGAAAAGAACTTCCAGCCTGTTTCCGGTCTGGTGGAACAGCTGCGCATGATCAAGGACGAAGACGAAATTGCCAGCACCCGCAAGGCCTGCGACATTGCAGTCAAGACCTACCTGCATATGCTGGACTTCTTAAAGCCGGGTCTGGAAGAAGTGGAAGCGGCGGCGGAACTGGAGTACACCATGCGCAGGCTGGGTGCGGAAGGCCCCTCCTTCGACACCATCCTGATTACCGGTGTGAAAACATCCATGCCTCACGGCGTTCCGGGTCATAACGTAATTAAGACCGGAGATTTCGTGACCATGGACTTCGGCTGCAAAGTGGACGGTTACTGCTCCGATATGACCAGAACCGTGGCCATCGGTCAGCCCACCGATGAAATGAAGGAAGTATATAACGTGGTTCTGAAGGCGCAGCTGAACGCTCTGGCCAACCTTCATGCCGGCATTACCGGAAAAGAAGGGGATGCTTTCGCCAGAGACATTATCGAAGCCGCCGGCTACGGTCCCTATTTCGGACACAGCCTGGGTCACGGTACGGGACTGAAGATTCATGAAGCCCCCAATTACAGCCAGAGCTACACGAAAATCATTCCCGCAGGCGCGATTTTATCCGTAGAACCGGGTATTTATCTGCCCGGAAAGTTCGGAGTTCGAATTGAAGACTTGGCATTGGTCACAGATTCGGGTATAATGGACTTTGAAGATGCACCTAAAGAGTTAATAATATTGTAGTAATACATGGAGGAATATTTTAAATGGTTTACGCAAGTGATTTCAGAAACGGCAAGACTTTTATCATGAATGGAGAACCCTATGTAGTTCTTTCTTTCCAGCATGTTAAGCCCGGTAAAGGCGCAGCCTTTGTAAGAACAAAGTACAGAAACATTCTTACCGGAGCAACCAGAGAAGAAGCATTCAACCCCAATGATAAATTTGAGGATGCCATTATTGAAACAAGAAAAATGCAGTATCTCTACAACGACGGAGAACTCTATTATTTCATGGATCCGGAATCCTATGAACAGACACCGATCTCTCACGACGCTGTAGAAGAAGCGATTAAGTACATCAGAGAAAACGATGAAGTTACAATCAAGTTCTTCCAGGGAAATGCATTCTCTGTAGAAGCTGATAACTTTGTTAACCTTAAGGTTATCGACACTGAGCCGGGCGTTAAGGGCAACACCGCAACCAACGTAACAAAAGCAGCTACCGTAGAAACCGGTGCAGTTATTCAGGTTCCGATTTTCATCGAAGAAGGAGAAATTATCCAGATCGATACCAGAACCGGAGAATACTTAGGCCGCGCAAAATAATATGGGAAGACACACAAAAAAGTCGAAACACACAGGGCGAACAGTACTTTCGGTACTGCTCGCCTTAGTGCTAATAGGAGCAGGCGTTCTTGCCGCCGGATTTTTCGGTATCAAGAATTACAATAAGGCTCTGAACCCGGATTCCGCAGAATCCGTCGAGTTCGAAATTGCTTCCGGCAGTTCTACCACCGGAATCGCAAACAAGTTGGAAAAGTCCGGACTGATCAAGTCCGCCAACGTTTTTAAATTTAAGACGAAGTTCAATCACCTGGACGGTAAGTATCAGGCAGGCACCTATATTTTAAAGCCTTCCATGACCATGGAAGAAATTATGGAAGCTCTGCAGAACGGCCGCAGTCCTCAGGTGAAGTTTACCATTGCCGAAGGTCTGACGCTGACCCAGGTGGGCGAAAAGCTGGCAGAACAGGGCATCGTTGCCTCTGCCGCAGACTTCTACAATGCGCTGGAAGATGACTACGATTACGATTTTCTTCCGGAAAACGGCTTTGCCGTAGGTGCGATTTCTGCCAGAGGAAACCGTCTGGAAGGCTATCTGTATCCGGAAACCTATATGGTGGATGCAGGTACCGATGCCCATGGCGTAATCGATGCCATGCTTTCTCACTTCAGCAAAGTTTACATGGAAGAGTTTGTGGGCGTGGAAATTCCTCAGGGATATAATTTCCATCAGATCATGACGCTGGCTTCCATGGTGGAAGAAGAGTGCGGCGTGGATGACGAACGTGCCCGAATCTCCGGTGTGTTCTGGAACCGTCTGAAATATGGTATGAGATTTGAATCCAACGTAACCATCGAATACGTTCTGGGTCATTTTGATGCAAAATACGATTCTCCCTACAATACCTATATGTATAAGGGACTTCCCGCCGGACCCATCTGCAGCCCCAGTGCCAAGAGTATTCTTGCCGCACTGCAGCCGGAAGAACACAACTATCTGTACTTCTGCTTAAAGGGCGACGGCAGCTACCGGGCGAACTTTGCGGAAACCTACGAACAGCATCTGACGAACGTGGAGATCTGGAAGAACAATCCTTACGATTATTAGTTGGCTGAGAATATTTTAAAGACAATTCAGGATATCGTCCTGGCCACGGACGGTGTGGCGGGAATTGCTTTCCCGGGTGTGATTCCGAAGCCAAAACGCAAGGCTCTGGATTTTGACGTGCACGTGAATGTGGAATACAACGTGAACATTCCGGACACTGCCTGGAATATTCAGGAGAATATCAAACACTGCAAAGCTCTTTCGGATGTAAAAACCGACCGCATCAATATCTTTGTGGAAGGGATAGATTTTAAGGAGAACGAAAAAGAATGACAAGAACAGCAGCCAGAGAAAGTCTGATGCAGATGCTTTTCCAGATGGAAACGCAGAACGACTTCTCCGAGGAGGCGAAGATTCAGTTTATCCAGCTGAATGTGGAAGAAGAGGACCAGCTGGAATATTTCAACCGCGTATTTGACAGCTTTGCCGCAAACAAAGATGCCATCGATGCGCTGATTGAACAGTATTCCAACGGCTGGAAGCTTTCCCGACTGGCAAAGGTGGACCTTTCGGTTCTGCGCCTCTGCCTGGCGGAGTTTAAATTCGCACCGGAAGGCAAAGCCACGCCGGTGAACGCAGCCATCAGCGAAGCCGTAAAGATGGCGAAGAAGTACGGCAGCGACGATTCCGGAAAGTTTGTCAACGGGATTCTGGGCAAGATTTCCAGAAGCTGATGGCACTGAAACCGGTATCCGTCACACAACTGAATACTTATGTGAAACGCATACTCTCTGCAGACCCCATCTTAAACAACATCGGGGTCTGCGGAGAGCTTTCCAATCTTACCAGGCACAGTTCCGGGCACTGGTATTTTTCATTAAAGGACGAAAATTCCAGAGTGAATTGTTTTCTGCCCGCATCCCGGGTACCGGCGCTGCGCTTCGATCTGGAAGAAGGTATGCAGATTACGGTCTACGGTACCCTGTCGGTTTACGAGCGGGGCGGTACCTATTCACTGCAGGTAAGGGATGTGCAGGCGGAAGGGGAAGGCACCCTGAAGCAGGCTTTCGATCTTTTAAAGCGGAAGCTGGAGGCCGAGGGTTTATTCGACCCGGCTCATAAGCGGTCCCTGCCGAAAAATCCCAGGCGCATCGGGGTGGTTACTTCGCCCACGGGCGCGGCGGTGCATGACATTATTTCAACGATAAAGCGGCGCAATCCGGGGGTGGATATTCTGATTTATCCGGCACTGGTGCAGGGCGAAGGATCTGCGGCCAGCGTGTGCGAAGGGATCCGCTGCCTGAACGAAAAATTTCCGGACCTGGATCTTCTGATTGTGGGACGGGGCGGCGGAAGCGCAGAAGACCTCTGGACCTTCAACGAGGAAAGCGTGGCACGGGCGATTTACACCTCTTCCATCCCGGTTATCTCGGCGGTGGGTCACGAGGTGGATTTTGTGATATGCGACTATACCGCGGACCTGCGGGGTGCAACACCGACGGCTGCTGCGGAGTTGGCCGTACCGGACGCGGCCTATTTAAAAGACCGGCTCCGGCTGTACGCACCGGAACGGATGTTTTCTTTGGTGGAAAATCGGCTGCAGAATGCGGAATATAAGCTGAATATGCTCCGGCTTGCGCTGGAGTCTTCCAATCCGCTGGCAGTGCTGGAAAAAGGTTATGCCCTGGTGAAGGATGACAGCGGAAAAGTGCTGGACTATGCCCAGGCAAAGACTGGAGATACAGTTACCATAGAATTTGCCGGAGGCAGCATCCGGGCAAAGATACTGGAGAAGAATCAATGAAAGAATACAAGTACAGTCTGGAGGAATGCCTGACCCTGCTGGAGAAGAACGCCTCTTCTCTGCAGAGCGGAAAGCTGAGTCTGGACGAAAGCGTGCAATTATATAACGAAAGCAAGGAACTGTATGCCTATGCCGCTTCGCTGCTGGCAGAGGCTAAGCAGAAGATTGAAATATACAGACCGGAATCCGGTCTGACCGAGGAATTCCATGAGAGTTAAGGACTATACGGCAGAAGAACTGCTGGCCCTGATCAACGACAATTTAACCCATTATCTGAAGCCACGGGGACCTTATGCGAAAGTTCTGACGGATGCGGAGAAGTATTCTCTGGGTACCGGCGGAAAACGTCTGCGTCCGCTGCTGCTTTTGGGTTCCGTTTATATGTGCGGCGGCAATCCGGAGGAAGCTCTTCCTTTTGCCTGCGCCCTGGAATATATTCATACCTATTCTCTGATTCACGACGATCTGCCGGCCATGGACAACGACGATTACCGCCGGGGCATGCTGACCAATCACAAGGTATTTGGGGAGGATACCGCCATTCTTGCCGGAGACAGCCTGCTGACCACCGCCTTTGAACTGATGTCCGAAAATGTGGTGCGGGATACTTCTTTTGCCAAGATTAAAGCCATGAACTGCATTGCGGCAGCAGCCAACAACATGGTTTCCGGCCAGGCAGCGGACGTAAAAATTGAAAAAACAGACAGTGAAATCATAAAATTCGTACATACCAACAAAACCGGAGCTCTGCTGAATGCAGCGGTGATCGCTGGCGCCTATCTGGCCGGAGCGGGTCACGACATGCTGACAGATATCTCCGTTTTCGGACAGTATTACGGATATGCCTTCCAGATTGCCGACGATATCGACGATATGCAGAGCGACGAAGGCATTAATTATGCAATTTACTACGGCAGAGAAAAAGCCATGGAAGATGCGCTGTTCTGCCTGGATACCGCGGAAGCGGCCGTGAAGAAGTATAAAAAATCCGAGGTTCTTGCGGAAGCGGTTGCTGCAGTAAGGAGAGCGCTTGCCAATGTCTGATGATAACGGCAGAGACGATCTGCTGAAAAAAATGAAAACCATGTCCGATGAGGAACTGGAACAGCTGGCGGCACAGCTGCGGAGCGAACTGATCCGCGACGTGTCGAAAACCGGCGGTCACCTGGCTTCCAATCTGGGGGCGGTGGAACTGACGCTGGCGCTGCACCGGGTTTTTGATTCTCCCAAGGACAAAATCGTCTGGGACGTGGGTCACCAGTGCTATGTGCACAAAATGCTGACGGGACGGAGAGATGCCATGGACAGTCTGCGCAAATTGGACGGACTTTCCGGTTTTCCCAAGCGTTCGGAATCGGTGCACGATACATACGACTCGGGCCACGCCAGTACTTCTATTTCCGCCGCACTGGGTTATGCCAAGGCCCGGGATCTGCAGGGCGGAGATTATGCCTGCATTGCGGTGATCGGTGACGGTTCCCTGACCGGCGGCGTGGCTTTTGAAGCACTGAATCATGCGGGTTCCGAAAAAACACCCCTGATCGTGGTGCTCAACGACAACCAGATGTCCATCGGAAGCAGCGTAGGCGGTGTTTCCAAGGTACTGACCCGGGTGAGAACCTCCCGGGCATACAATAATTTCAAGTCCGGCATCAAGAAGAATACCGGCGAAAAATCGTTTGTTTACCGTATTCTCAGCGGCTTTCGGAATTTCTTGAAATACCTGCTGCTGCCGGATCAGATTTTTGAAGATCTTGGCTTTAAATATTACGGACCCATCGACGGCCACAGCATTCCGGAATTGACGGAGGCTTTCCGTTTTGCTTCCTCGTCCAAGCGGCCGGTGCTCATTCACGTGGTTACAAAGAAGGGCAAGGGCTTTATTCCGGCGGAAGAAAACCCCACCAAATTCCACGGTATCGGCAGCTTCGATCCGGATACGATTACGGCGGAAAATGCAGCCCCGGGCAGCAGTTGGTCCGAAGTCTTCGGCGATGAACTCCGCCGTCTGGCAAAGGAAGACCGCCGCATTACGGCGATTTCTGCCGCCATGGTGGATGCCACAGGCCTGGGACCCATGAAAAATGCCTGTCCGGATCGGGTGTTCGACGTGGGCATTGCGGAGCAGCATGCGATAGCCTTTGCCGCAGGTATGGCTCTGAACGGCTGCAAGCCGGTGGCGGCAATCTATTCCACCTTCCTGCAGCGGGCCTACGATGAAATTGCCATTGACGTATGCATGCAGAATTTGCCGGTGGTATTTGCTATCGACCGTGCCGGGGTCACCGGAGCGGACGGAGAGACCCATCAGGGCGTTTTCGATATTGCATTTCTTTCTTCGCTGCCCAATATGACGGTGCTTTCGCCGGCCAATGAAGAGGAACTGCGGGCAGATCTGCGCTACGCACTGACCATAGACAGCCCCTGTGCCATCCGTTACGGCAAGGGAAGCGCACCGAAGGCGGCTTCCGGAGAAGCATTCAGCTTAGCGCCCCGGATGATCCGGGAGGGGACGGATGCTTTGATCCTTACGGACGGAGGCTCTGCCGCCATTGCGGAAGAAGCTGCAAAGCTTTCCGCAAAGCGTTTGGCCGTGTGCCGCATGAATCAGTTAAAACCCCTGGAAAAAGACCAGATTGCAGTATTGCTGCGGAAATACAAAGCGGTAATCACCCTCGAAGACGGCTGCATCATGGGCGGCTTCGGGGCGGAAATCTCTAGGATTGCCGCGGAATATGTGCCGGACTGCCGGGTAAAGAACCTGGGCTGGCCGGACAAGTTTATCGAACACGGCAGCGTGGCAGAGCTGCGGAAGCGCTACGGACTGGATGCCCGCGGCATTGCCGAAACGACGGAGGAATTCCTTGAAAATTCGTTTAGATAATTACCTGGTGGACAACGGATATTTTGCCAGCCGCGAAAAGGCCAAGGCTGCCATTATGGCGGGGCTGGTTTATGTGGACGGACAGATTTCCGACAAGGCCGGGAACCAGATCAAAGAAGACGCAAAAGTGGAAGTCCGGGGCGACACCTGTCCCTACGTGGGCCGTGGCGGCTACAAGCTGGAAAAGGCTCTGGACGTGTTCGGCGTAGAGGTAAAGGACCTGCGCTGCATCGACATCGGTTCTTCCACCGGCGGATTTACGGACTGCATGCTCCAGCGGGGTGCGGCATCCGTGTGCGCCGTGGACGTGGGAACCAACCAGCTGGCCTATAAGTTGCGGGTGGACGAAAGGGTGGATGTTAAGGAAAACTATAATTTCCGCTACGCCGTGCCCGCGGATTTCTCCGGTCCCTACGATTTTGCCTGCACGGACGTGTCCTTTATTTCTTTGTCCCTGATTCTTCCCCCGGCGGCATCGCTTCTGAAGGAAGACGGACAGATGGTCTGCCTGATCAAGCCCCAGTTCGAAGCCGGACGGGAGCAGGTAGGCAAAAACGGCATTATCCGGGACGACAGCGTGCACAAAGAGGTCATCGAAAAGGTGATCGGATATGCCCACGAAAGCGGTTTCTGCGTAAAGAAGCTGGACTTTTCTCCCATTAAGGGCGCCAAGGGCAACATTGAATTTTTGATTCTCATTCAGAAAACTTCCGCAGCAGATGCGGATTACGATATCGACGCCGTGGTTGCAGCGGCGCACAAGGAGGCATAAATGGGCTATACGCCTATGATGGAACAATATCTGGCCGTAAAGGAGCAGTATAAGGACTGTATCCTCTTTTACCGTCTCGGAGATTTCTACGAGATGTTTTTTGAGGACGCGGTAACCGCTTCCCGGGTGCTGGAGCTGGTACTGACCAAAAAAGCCTGCGGTCAGGATCAGAAAGCTCCCATGTGCGGCGTTCCTTACCATGCGGTGGAAAGCTACATTGCCAAAATGGTGGAACACGGCTACAAGGTGGCTATTGCGGAGCAGATGACCGATCCGGCCCTGAGCAAGGGAATCGTGGAGCGGGAAGTCATACGGGTCATTACCCCGGGCACCGTGGTGGCTGCTTCCATGCTTTCCGAAAAAGACAACAACTACCTGGCCAGCGTCTACATCGATGGCATCAACGTGGGACTGGCCTACACCGATATTTCCACCGGCGAATTCTGCGCCATGAATTTCTCCTCGGACCCGGGCTTTACGGTGCTGATCCAGGAACTGACCAGAATTCAGCCCAGAGAGATCATTACCAACTTGAACGCCCAGGAAGCGCCGGAACTCTGGTCTTTTGCCACGGAGGCGGAAAACATCTTTATTTCCGAGGGCAAAGACCGTTTGTTTGCTCCGGATACCTGTGCAAAATCCATTCGGAATCACTATAAAACTGCCTACGAAAAGAGTGTGGGACTGGCCCGGGAAGACGTTCCCAGCCTGTTTTTCTCCGTAGGCGCACTGCTGGCCTATCTGAAGGAAACCCAGAAGCAGGAGGTGGATCATCTGTCCGCTCTGCAGATCAAGGACGTGGGCGGATGCATGCTGCTGGATCGGGCCACCATACGGAACCTGGAAGTTACCGAAAGTCTCTTTGAGAAAAAGACCAACGGTTCGCTGTTCGGTATTCTGGATGCCTGCGGCACCGCCATGGGTTCCCGGAAACTGAAGCAGTGGCTGCGGGAGCCTTTGATCAGCTCCGCAGAGATCCAAAAACGCCTGAACAGCGTGGAAGAACTGACGGACATTATTCTGATCCGAAACAACTTAAAAGAGGCTCTGCGGGCCGTTTACGACCTGGAACGCATCCTTGCGCGGGTCAGCCTGGGAACCGCAAACGCCAGAGATCTGGTGGCATTAAAGGTATCTCTGTCCGTGCTGCCGGACATCAAGGACTGCCTGGATTCTCTGGACGACCGGCTGCTGGCCGAATACAACGAAAAGATCAATCCGCTGACAGAAATCTGCAGCGAAATCGAAAACGCCATCGTGGAAGACCCTCCCTATATCGTGCGGGAAGGCGGTTTGATCCGCCGGGGATATTCCCCGGAGCTGGACGGGATCTACGATTCCGCCAAGGACGGCCGCATCTGGATTGCGGGCCTGGAAAATTCCGAGCGGGAGCGCACCGGAATCAAGCAGATCAAGGTGGGCTACAACAAGGTTTTCGGTTATTATATCGAGATTTCAAAGGGTTATAAGGGAGATATTCCCGAGAACTACATCCGCAAACAGACCCTGGTCAACGGGGAGCGCTACATCACGCCGGAACTGAAGGAAGTGGAAAACGTGGTGCTGAACGCCCAGACCAAGATCAACGACCTGGAATACCGGCTGTTCAACGAACTGCGGGATAAAGTAAAGAGTCTGGCTCCCGTAATTCAGCGGACCTCCGCGGCGGTAGCCTGTGTGGACGTGCTCTGCAGCTTTGCGGAGAAGTCCGCCAAACTGGGCTACGTGAAGCCGGAAATCGATGACGGCGACGAAATCATCATCAAGGCCGGAAGACATCCGGTGATTGAGAATACCATAGAAAACGGCAATTATGTGTCCAACGATGTGTACATGAACCGGAAGGATGCATCGCTGCTGCTGATTACCGGACCCAATATGTCCGGTAAATCCACCTATATGCGGCAACTGGCCCTGATCGTTCTCATGGCCCAGGCGGGCTGCTTTGTGCCGGCGGAAGCTGCGCACATCGGCATCTGCAACCGGATTTACACCCGGATCGGTGCTTCCGACAACATCGCTATGGGACAGTCCACCTTCTTCGTGGAAATGAGCGAACTGGCCTACATTCTGAATACCGCTACGGAGAAATCCCTGGTGATTCTGGATGAAATCGGCCGGGGAACCAGTACCTACGACGGGCTTTCCATTGCCTGGGCGGTGGTGGAAGACCTGACCCGGCAGGGTCACCGGATCCGGACACTGTTTGCCACCCATTATCATGAACTGACGGTTCTTTCGGATAAAATCTCCGGAGTAAAGAACCTGAACGTAGACGTATCCGAGGAAAACGGAACCATCGTTTTCCTGCATAAAATCGTGGACGGCGCAGCCTCCCGCAGCTACGGAATTCACGTGGCCAAGCTGGCAGGCGTTCCACAGAACGTACTGGACGCCGCCCAGAAAAAGCTGGACGAACTGGAAAAATGAACAGAATCAAGCTTCTGAAAAAAGAAATAGCGGATAAAATAGCAGCCGGAGAGGTGATTGAGCAGCCCCTTTCCGTGGTGAAGGAACTGGTGGAGAATTCTCTGGACGCCGGTGCCACCCAGATCGTGGTGGAGATTGCAGCCGGCGGTAAGGACTACATCCGGGTAACAGACAACGGCAGCGGTATCGAAAAGGACGATATGCGGCTGGCCTTTCTTCCCCATGCAACCAGCAAAATCGAAACCGAAGAAGATCTGGCGCGCATTGAAAGTCTGGGCTTCCGCGGAGAAGCACTGGCTTCCGTGGCGGCAGTCTCCCGGTTGGAGATCCTTTCCAAACCCGCCGATGTAAAGGCAGGTACCCGGCTGACGCTGGAAGCTTCGGAGGTTACAAGCGAAGAAAGCGCCGCGGCGGAAACAGGTACCACAATTATCGTGCGGGATCTGTTCTATAATCTGCCTGCCCGGCGCAAATTCCTAAAATCAGACAGCAGCGAAGCCGCTCTGATTACCGAATTCATGTCAAAAATCGCCCTGGCTTACCCGAACGTGCGCATCCGGCTGATCAACAACGGTACCATTCTTTTTTCCACACCGGGAAAAGGGGACGTGTATCAGACGATTCTGACGGTTTACAGCCCCCAGAACGCTCGGAAACTGCTGCCGCTTTCTTTCAGCAGGGACGGTTTTTCCGTGAAGGGGTACGTCAGTTCGCCGCTGGAGAGCAAAACAAATCGCAAACATCAGGTGTTCTTCGTCAACGGACGTCTGATCAAATCTGCACTGCTGGACCGTGCGGTTTCCGCGGCATATTCCGACAAGCTGTTCGAAGGCAGATTCCCTTCGGTATATATGTTCCTGGACGTAAGTCCGGCTTCCGTGGACGTAAACATTCATCCCCGCAAGGCAGAAATCAAGTTCTTCCGGGAGCAGGTGGTCTTTGATTTTGTCGTGCAGGCCATTCGCCGGGCGCTTTTAAATCCGCAGTCCGGCAATATTACCAAAGAGGACGTAAAAGCGGCGGTTCTTCCGGAAAAGAAGACGCAGAAGCAGCCTGATGTTCGCGTGGAAGCACCGAAAAAGAAAGTTGACGTAATTCCGTTACAGTCAACCAACGAATATAAGCAGGATCTGTTCAAAAATCTCAGAAAACAGGAAGAAAAGAAGGCTGTTTCCGAAGAAATTTCCAAAGAGATCCGGAAAGAAGCCGCAAAAGAAATTCCAAAAGAAACTCCGAAAGAGCTTCCAAGCGTTCTCCCGAAAGAAACCCGGAAGGAAGTACAAGCTGAGGTCCCGAAGGAAAGTCGGAAAGAGCTGCCAGCGGAGGTCCCGAAGGAAGTTTTGGTGCAGGAACAGTTTTTCGAGTACAAAGCCCCTGCAAAACAGCTGGTATTTTCCGAGCTGCACCCGATTTCTCAGCTTTTCGTCACCTATATCCTGGCGGAAAAAGACCAGGAATTATATATTATTGACCAGCACGCAGCCCACGAACGGATTATGTTCGAACATTTTCTCCAGAGCTTCAACGAAGCACAGAAAGAAGGGGCACAGCTGCTGCTGACACCCATCGTCCTCGAGCTGGATCGTTCCCAGATGCTGACCTTCCGGGAATGTAACCATATTCTGCAGAATATGGGCTTTGCCCTGGAAGAATTCGGTGATACAAGCCTGGTGGTTAAAGAAATCCCTTTGTTTCTTTCGGACAGCGAAGCGGAAGATTTCTTAAATGAATTCTTTGAAGCTGCCGACGAACAGAAGGGGAAAATCCAGGCCAGGAGGGATGCGATTATTTCACGGTCCTGCAAAGCGGCGGTAAAAGCCCATGACAAACTGTCCTATCAAGAAATGCTGGGATTGTTTACAGAGCTGGATAAATGTGAAAATCCCTTCTCCTGTCCCCATGGCAGGCCTACTTTTATCAAGTTTTCGGAATACGAACTGGAACGCATGTTCCGCAGAAAATAGATGATCGATACCGTTTTTATCGTCGGTCCCACCGGCATCGGAAAAACCAAATATGCCATCGATTTTGCCTTAAAACACAACGGCGAAATCGTTTCCGCGGATTCCATGCAGCTTTATAAATACATGGATATCGGTTCCGCCAAGCCAACGCCGGAAGAACGGGCTGCCGTGCCGCACTACCTGGTGGACGAAATCGATCCCCGGGAAGGCTTTTCGGTATACCAGTACCAGCAGCTGGCCCTGCAGTATATCCGGCAGATTGCGGAAAGAGGAAAGCTCCCCGTTGTCTGCGGCGGTACGGGCCTTTATGTGAATTCTCTGATTTACGATATGGATTTTTCCGCACCGGAAGGAGAAGAGGGGGCCCGCAGCGAAATTCGCAGCCGTTTCGGAGACGATCCCCAAGGGCTCTGGGACCATCTGAAAGAACTGGATCCGGACGCGGCGGAGAAGATTCACCCAAACAACGTGAAGAGGGTGGTCCGGGCCATCGAACGTCTGGAAAACGGAGAAGATAAGCTGGCGGATTTTTCCGAAATGAATGTCCCCAGCAAAATCCTGAACTGCCGGATGCTGTATCTTTGCAAAGACCGGGAGCTTCTTTACGCCGATATTAACCGGCGGGTGGATAAGCTTTACGAAGCAGGTCTGGAGGCCGAAGTACGCAGCTTGATGGCCCGGGGTTTCACTTCCGAAGACGTGGCCATGAAAGGCATCGGCTATAAAGAGATCATCGACGCTCTCAGCCGGGGCGAAAGCGCAGAAAGCGCAAAAGAACTCATTCAGAAAAATACCAGGCATTACGCCAAGCGGCAGATTACCTGGTTCAACCGATATAAACAAGCAGAAATCGTACAATTATAATGGCAGAAGAAAAAGCAAAACTGCATAATAAGTCCGATAAGCCGGACAACGTGGTGGAACGGGAAAACCAGATTCTGCTGCAGTACGAGGCTATTCAGCAGGAGCTGCCCAAGTGGCTCCGGGGCTTTTTCATGTACCTGAACGCCAGCGATCTGCCCAATACCCGGCTTTCGTATCTGCGGGATATCCGCTTCTTTTTTCAGTATCTGCTGAAAGAAAGCGCTGTTGCGGAAAAAGGATACGAGAAAATCTCAGAAATTACGAAAGAGGATCTGGACGGCATCACGGCCCTGGACGTAAATCTTTTTCTGGATCACTGCCGCAGGTATACGGTGGAATCGAAGGACGGCAAAACGTCCACCATCTACGAAAATAAGAATGCGGCATTGTCCCACAAAAAATCCTCGGTCTCCGTATTGTTCAAATATCTTTACCGGGACGGCCTGGTCAGCAAAAACATTACGGACGGTTTTGACCCCATCCGCATGCCCAAGCCCGGGGATCGGGAAATCAAAGCACTTCAGGACGATGAAGTCATGAAGATGCTGGATGCGGTATCCACCGGCAGCGGACTTACGCCCAAGGAAAAGGATTTCTGGGAAAAAACAAAGCGGCGGGACAAACTGATCCTGCTGCTTCTGGTAACTTACGGCCTGCGTCTTTCCGAGCTGCAGCAGCTGAATCTCAGCTCCTTTAACTTTGACCGGGGCGAGTTTAAAATTTACCGCAAGCGGGGCAAGGAAAGCATCATGCCCGTGAACCGCACCATTGCGGAAGCTTATAAAGAATACGTTACTTCCGAACGGATGCCGGAGGAAAAGCTGGCAGAGGAACACAAGGACGCTCTGCTTTTATCGCTGCGGGGCACCCGTCTGACAGACCGGCAGATCCGGGAAATCGTAAAGAAATACACTTCCATCAGTCTGGGAACTTCCCGGGAGCAGGGCTACAGCCCTCATAAACTGAGAGCCACGGCAGCCACTTCGCTGATCGGCAGAGGGAATTCCATTTTTGATGTACAGGAGCTTCTGGACCACGACAACGTAAGTACCACCCAGCTGTATGCAAAACACAAGGAACAGACGAAAAAAGAACTGATTAAAAACTTCGAATGGGGAGATGATTTATAAATGAATGACTTAACCGTAAAATTTTTATGTGAACAATATAATATCGATCCGGATATCGCCGAAATGGTCAACAAGGCGGAGGCCGAACTTTCGGAACGCTTCCGTCAGATTGACGACATTGCGGAATTCAATCAGTATAAGATTCTGAAGGCTTTCCATGAGGCGGGACTTTCCAGTACCACTTTCAACTGGGAGTCCGGCTACGGTCTTTCCGACAATGCCAAGGATAAGATGGATGCCATTTTCGCCAAAGTGTTCAAGGCAGAGGCTGCCATTGTGCGTCCCACCATTGCCTGCGGCACTCACGCGCTGGCCAGCGTGTATTTCGGCGTGCTGCGTCCCGGCGATGAACTGATTTACTGCACTGGTACGCCTTACGATACTATGAAGACGGTCATCGGTCTGGAAAACGATCAGCCCGGAAATCTGCTGGAGTTTGGCATTAAATACAAGCAAGTTGATTTACTTTTAGATAATTCCATAGATATTTCCGGCGTAAAAAATGCTATAACTGATAAGACGAAGATTGTTGTCCTGCAGCGTTCCACCGGCTATTCCTTCCGGAAGGCTTTCAGCACGGATCAGATCCGGGAGTGGGCAGGAGCCTGCAAATCCGTGAAAGCGGACGTAATCTGCATGGTGGATAACTGCTACGGTGAATTTACCGATTACACGGATCCCATCGAAATGGGCGCGGACGTATGCGCCGGTTCCCTGATTAAAGGCGTGGGCGGCGGATATGCGCTTTCCGGCGGTTATATTGCTGGAAAACAGTTCATTATCGACGCAGTGGCAAATCGGATTACCGCACCGGGACTGGGCGGAGAATACGGACTTACTTTCGGTCAGAACCGGGATATTTTAAGAGGACTTTTCGTAGCACCCAACGTGATCCGCAACGCCATCAAAGGCGCGGTATTGTGTGCAAAGATTTTCTCGGATCTGGGATACGAAGTTTGTCCCGCACCCAACGACAGACGTTCCGATATCGTAGAAGCGGTGAAAATGGGTTCGAAAGAAGCTGTGGAAGCCTTCTGCAAAGCGGTTCAGGCAGCTGCCCCCGTGGATGCTTATGCAGTTCCCGAAGGCGGCGATATGCCGGGTTATGTGGATAAAATCATTATGGCCAGCGGATCCTTCGTACAGGGTTCCACCATTGAACTTTCCGCAGATGCGCCCTTAAGAGAACCATATATAGTGTATTTCCAGGGCGGATTAACCTACGAACACTCAAAATTTGGTATAATTAATGCACTGCAGTACTTGCGCAACGCAGGACTGCTGTGATAAAATTAATAAGTTAATAAATAAGTTATTCGAGGTGTTATTATTATGTCAGCAGCAAAGAAAAATTCTATTCTTTCGCCAATTATCGTACTCGTATGCATCGGTCTTGTTGCATCCTTCCTGCTTGCAGGTGTATATCAGATTACAGAGCCGATTATTTCCCAGATGGAAGAAGAAGCAAAGAATGCAGCATTAAAGGAAGTTCTTCCGGATGCTACCGGTTTTACAGAACTGAAGGACGCAGCTTTAATTCCGGGCGTTGCAGCCGTTTATAAAGCGGATAACGGTGCAGGATATGTTTGCTCCACCAACTGCAAGTCTCAGCAGGGCGGAGAAATCTCCCTCATGATCGGAATCAACGCATCCAATGCAGTAAACGGAATCAGCCTGATTTCCCACAACGAAACCGCAGGAATCGGCGACAAGGTTCTGCAGGACAGCTATTTCCAGAACTACTACGGCATTTCCGACGCAGACGCTCTGGCAGCAGTAGATACCGTTTCCGGTGCTACCAAGACATCTTCCTGCGTAAGAGAAAGTGCAGTAACCGCACTGAAGCAGGTTCTGGCCCTCGGCAACTAATCAGAATATACTTTCGGGCACCCGGTTTTCCGGGTGTCTTTTTTTATTTGAATTTAGAACAATTGTTTAAATAACACTTTACAAGAAACAAATGTTCTGTTATACTCTATTTGAACAATTGTTCAAGAAGGAGATAGCTATGAAAAAGTATAGAATTGTAAATAGATTTCGTTTTATCACATTCGTAACGCTGATGATGCTGGTTGCAGGATTTGCGCTTACATCGCTGATCGGTTTCCCCGAAAGTTTTGCCGAGGAACCCAAAAGATACACGGAAGTTGAAGTTGTTTCCGGCGATACGCTTTGGGATCTTGCAAAAAGCTACGGAGATTCATCCAAAGATATCCGGGAAGTCGTTTATGAAATCTGCAGTGTCAATCAAATCAAAGCTCAGGATTTGTATGCAGGACAGATTATATTAATTCCGCAGAATTAGATGAAAATCCTATTGTAAAAGGACGTGACAGACGTGTGCAGCGCTTCGTAATAAAACGCCTGAAAAAGAAGTGAATTGCAAAGGATAAATGTATCGAGGGCACTAAAAAAAATCGCTGAAATCGGCGATTTTTTAATGGGCTTTTTTCGGAATAATGCACCCGGAGCCTGAAATTCCAAGCTCCGGGCTTTTTTGTACTTTTTTAGGGGCATTTTGTAGAAGTTCATCTTAGATCTGCTTTTAGCCTATATCAATTCCCAAAATTGATATTTTAGGAATAGAAGAATAAGGCCGGAATGAGCAAAAATACCCTAAAATGAAAATTTAAATGTAAACCTTCTCTGTCTTTGTTTTCCGTCCCCCACTGTTAATTCAGCAACCGGATGATTGCTTCATAGAATTCTTCACTGTTTTCGATCTCTGCATAATTCAGTTCGGAATTTGAACTGACTGCATAGCATTTCTTTGTATTATTTACACCGATGCACAGACCCAGCGAAAAAATCCTTACGTCATTTTCGTCCGAAAAACCAATCACGAGATATGCTTCAAATTGACTGTCGTCGTTAAACGCCGGTATTTCGAGATTTTCGGCACATTTGTTTTTCAGGATTTCGATCAATCCGGTGATTTGTTCATCAGACAGTATGATTTCTTTATCGCGTACCTTTGCCGTCAGTATTTCATAAGAGCTGTAATTCTCCGGAAGCAATGAAATTTCACTGTGGTTTACGTCTTTTTGCGGAAGGTACATTCTCGGGTCTACGCTTACTTTATTCTGTCGAATTCCAAAGCCTAAGGACGGTTCTTTCGTCATTCCTGTGGTACCAACTGTTCCGATAATCTCTCCTTTTGATACAAGATCTCCGACTTTTACATATATCTGGTTCAGATGGAAATATTGCATTTCAACATAGCTTCCGCATTGGATTACAATCATTTTCCCAAAGTTGGGCTGATATCCGGCTTGAATTACTTTTCCGGAGGCTGCGGCATAAACCGGATCGTTCTTGCTGCTTTTGAAATGCACGATGTGCTGGTAATTGCCGTTATCATAGTAAACTGATTCTTCGAAATTAGAAGCATTATCGCAAGGCATCAGAATATTTGTACATATATCAAAAATCTGATTGATTTTCTTTAGGTTCTCGGTTTTCAGCTCTGCAGTATAGTCTTTGTCCGATTTAAGCATTTTCTGCACATCTTTCGGTAATTTTTCATCAAAATCATTTGCTTTCGGCGTGCGGAATTCCAAAACTGATCCAACTGTTTGGTTTTTTTCGTCCACAGAAAACGTAAGAACTGCCGGAATCGAAAGCGTGTAGTCTTCGGAAGCTACCGTAAAACCCCCTTCCTGTTTTGTGACGTACTCTTCATACAGCACCAGGATATAAGCTTCCAGTGTATTGGGTTTCTCTCCTTTTGATAGTTTCAGCGTTTTATGGCTTGCAGACCAGAACACTCGATAACGATTCTCATCGGTAAGATACTTCATGCATGCTTGATCGATCGCATCTTCTGCGTCATCTTCAAATTGTGAAACCCATTCTGCATCTGCACCGGCATTGGGATCTTTGGGATTTGTTAAAAAGCAAAGTGCAAGGACCAGACATAATACTACTGCGATACAGATGATCCAGAATGCAGGTTTTTTATAGTTCATTACGTTTTGAATCCTTTCTTTTACGCTTACTTCGCCGAATGCCAGCGGACAGGCGGAAATAATGGGTCGTTTTGCACTGCAATGAAGCAATGCCATGGAATACATACGCCGCTCCTCTTCCTGCATTTCCCGGATGACCTTTTCGTCACAGGCTGCTTCTATGTCGCGGCAAAGCAGTACGTAGGCCACCCAGATGACCGGATTGAACCAGTATACGGAAAGAATCAAAAAGCCAAAAGGCTTCCAGAGATGGTCTTTTCTGCGGATATGAGCCTTTTCGTGCGCAATCACGTATTCCCGGTCCTGCACTTGTACGGAATAAGGCAGATATACGGTAGGACGGAAGATTCCAAGCAGGAACGGTGTGTCGATAGACTCGGTCTGCTTTACACCCGGCATCAGCAATGTTGCCGTCGCAACTTTTTTTCTGAGCAAAATTGCACTGACTGCTGCATAAAGAAGCATCAGTAACATTCCGGCCAGCCATATCACCGTAATCAAAGTAAGCCTGTCGCACAAAAATCCTACAGAGCTGTTTAATTCCAGAGAAAGATTCTGCGGATATACCGGATTGCTGATTACCTCAATGACGGCCGGTGTATGCAAAGAAGAACCTTCGTAGTAGAAAATTTCAGTGGGTATGGTTTCTTCTGCCGGGATCAGACTGAAGCTGCTGCGCAGGGAAAACGGACAAATCAGTCGGATTGCCGCAATGCCCCACATGGCACAGATCAGCTTTTTGGGTGTTTTCCGGAATATGAAACGGACCAGAAGAATGATCAGGATGATATAGCTTGCCGTAATACTGATATTGATCAGCTCCGGCAGGCTGTTTACTGCTTTTTCTAATATCCACGGGATGTTCATACATGATCTCCTTTGCAGATAATCCGCTGGATCTCTTCGATCTCATTTTCCGACAGATTTTCTTTTTTTGCAAAAGCGGCGATGAAAGCAGGAAGAGAGTTTTCAAAGGTCTTTTCCATCATCTCCTGCATTTCTGCAAGCTGAACTTCTTCTTTGGTGACCAGAGAGCTTACAATCGAATTCTCATTTCTTACCACACCGCGTTCGGACAGTCGTTTAATAACCGTATAAGTGGTGGTTCGGCTCCATCCCAGCTGCGTATTGCAGATTTTTGCCAGCTGTGCGCTGCTGATGGGTTCGTTCTGCCAAAGCAGCAGGCAGAAACGGTATTCACTTTCAAAAACTTTTGGGGTAGACATATACAGACTCCTTTTGATTGTCTAATCCATTAGACGCCCTATTGTGGGTAGTCTAACACATTAGACATGTCTTGTCAAATAAAAATCTCCCATGCCGAAACATGGGAGATTCGTTACTTGAAGCAATGTTTTACTCTTCTTTCTGGGTCTTTCTTCTGATCCACTTTCCGAATTCGAATACCGGGAAGGTTGTAAGTGCCAGGCCGGTGGAAATAAGAAGTTCGTTGGTGGAGAAGGTTCCGGGCAGAATGTCGAAGACTTCCTGAAGTCCCGGCATGTAAATTGCAGCCAGGGTAAGCAATGTGGTTACAAAGAATGCACCCAGCAGCCACCAGTTAAAGTTCTTCATACGGTCTGCAGAGAAGATAGAACCTGCTCTGGAACGCATATTGATGGCGCAGAACATTTCCGCGAAGTTTACGGTAAGGAAGGCCATGGCCATTGCGTTAACACAAACTGCACCGCTGAATACGCCCTGGAAAGATCCTACTTCCAGATGATAGCCGATGAAGTAAGAGGCAAGTTCCACCAGAGAAATATAGATTCCCTGCCATACCATGTCTCCCCCTGCTCCGCCGGAGAAAATACTGTCGTCGGAGTTTCTGGGCTTTCTCTTCATTAAGTCCCCTTCTGCTTTTTCCATACCCAGTGCCAGACCCGGCAGAGAGTCGGTTACCATGTTGATCCACAGAAGGTGAACCGGGGAAAGGATGGTAATGTTGCAAAGAGATGCCACGAACATGATGATGACTTCGGACATGTTGGTAGAAAGCTGGAACTGCAGAACCTTACGAACGTTGTCGTAAATCTTTCTTCCTTCTTCTACTGCGTTTACGATGGTGGCAAAGTTATCATCTGCCAGAACCATATCTGCAACACTCTTGGTAACGTCGGTTCCGGTAATACCCATGCCGATACCGATATCGGAAGCCTTGATGGAAGGTGCATCGTTTACACCGTCACCGGTCATTGCGGTGACCATTCCCCTCGCCTTCCAGGCCTTAACGATTCTTGTTTTATGTTCCGGTTGAACTCTGGCGTATACGGAGTATTTCAGTACTTCTTCTACCAGTTCCTCGTCGGTAAATTTGTCCAGTTCGGAACCGAGAATGGCTTCGGAATCATTCTTGATAATGCCCAGATCTTTACCGATGGCTACAGCGGTATCCTTGTGGTCGCCGGTAATCATAATCGGGCGGATGCCGGCTGCTCTGCATTCTGCAATAGCAGCGTATACTTCCGGTCTGCAGGGGTCGATCATTCCCACAAAACCGATAAAGATCAGGTTGTTTTCGATGGCTTCTGCATCGCAGGACGGTGGAAGAACATCATAAACTTTGTATGCGGCGGAAAGAACTCTCAGTGCTCTGTCTGCGAATTCCTTGCAGACTTTATTGACGTACTGAATGTAGTCTTCGGTAATGGGTTCAACCACGCCGTTGTGCAGATAATGGGTGCACTTGGTAATGATAATTTCGGTTGCACCCTTGGTGTACTGATATACCTTGCCGTTTTCGGAATGCAGGGTGGACATCATCTTACGGTTGCTGTCGAAGGGAGCTTCTCCGATACGCGGGAAATCAATATCCAGTTCATCCTTGTACAGTTTCAGATCATGTGCATGGTTGACCAGTGCGGCTTCCGTAGGTTCGCCGGTGGCTTCGTGCATGCCCAGAGACCGCTTTGCATCGTTGCAGAGTGCCATAGCCTTTGCAAGCAGCGGCGGATCTTCGGTAAAAGTATCCACAACGGTCATCTTATTCTGTGTCAGGGTTCCTGTCTTATCGGAGCAGATAATCTGGGTGCAGCCCAGGGTTTCTACTGCGGTAAGCTTGCGGATCAGGGCCTGTCTCTTGGACATGGCGGTAACACCGATGGACAGAATAATGGTAACAACTGCAGGCAGTCCTTCCGGAATCGCAGCTACAGCCAGTGCAATGGCGGCGATAAAGGTGTCCAGACCCACAGATCCCAACAGAGACCAGGAGAACGGTGCATCCGCCAAAAATACGTTTTCAACAATACCTACAATAAATACAAGTACGCAGATTCCGATAACCAGCTTTGTGAGGAAATGAGAAAGTTCTCCCATCTTCTTCTGCAGCGGTGTTTCTTCCTTCTGTGCCTGGGTCAGTGCGTCGGCAATCTTACCCATTTCAGTGTCCATACCGGTAGCGGTGACTACGGCAGAACCTCTTCCGTAAACGATGGTGGATCCGGAATAGAGCATGTTCTTTCTGTCGCCCAGGGTAACGTCTGCTCCGTCCTTGCACATCATTACGTCAACGATTTTAGATACCGGAACGGATTCTCCGGTTAATGCAGCTTCTTCGGCCTTCATGCTGTAGGATTCCAGAATTCGGCAGTCTGCAGGTACTGCGTCGCCGGCTTCAAAGACTACTACGTCGCCCAAAACGATATCTTCGGACTTCAATACCGTTATTTTGCCGTCTCTGAGAACTCTTGACGTTGCCGCCGTCATTTGCATCAGGGCTTCCATGGCTGCTTCTGCTTTGGATTCCTGGACAAGGCTCATAATGGTATTGATTACAACTACCACCAGAATAACCAGTACGTCCGCGAAATCTCCGAGGGAAAACTTTCCTCCGGTCTGGATGACCGTGATTACCGTCTGAATTGCCGCTGCAACCAGAAGCATTATAATCATCGGGTCGGCTAATGCAGAAATAAACTTCTTTGCAAGGCTTTCCTTCTCCGGTTCCGCAAGTTTATTCTTTCCGTTGGTTTCCAACCTTTTTGCGGCTTCGGCTGAGGAGAGGCCTTCAGCTGTTGTACTGAGTGATTTCAGGACAGCTTCGTTCTCTTCTAAATAATACTTCTCCATAACACACTTTTTTACTCCACTATATTTCTCCTCGATTCCATAAAAGACTGCAGAATGATTTGTGCAGCCATTTTATCCACATATTTTTTGCGATTTTCCCTTCTGACGCCGGAATCCATTAATACCTGCTCCGCCATCTTTGTGGTAAATCTTTCGTCCTGGAACACTACTTCTACTTTATTCAAGCCGTTGGACCGGAGTTTATTCTCCAGCATGGCGGTGAATTCACGTACTTTCGTGGTCTGCGGACTGTCTTCTCCGGAAAGCATTACCGGAAGACCGGCAACAACGACGGATACATCATATTCTTTGATGTAGTCCAGTACTTTGGAAGTGTCTTTCCGGATGCCTACACGTTCAATTGTGCATACGCCCTGGGCAGATATAAACAAAGGGTCGCTTACGGCGACCCCTATTGTTTTATCCCCTATATCTAGGCCCAAATACCTGCTCATATATTTACTTTCCGAGATAAGACTTGAGGAGTTCTTCCACAAGCTCGTCCCTGTCTACTTTTCTGATGATGTTTCTGGCATTATTATGTCCCGTGATATATGAAGGATCACCGGAAAGAATGTATCCCACCATCTGATCGATTGCATTATAGCCCTTCTCTTCCAGTGAATCATAAACTGTATTGAGAATTTCTTCGGTTGTCTGAGCCTTTTCTTTTTCGGAATTTGTAAATAAAATAGTTTTTCTATCCATTTTAACCCTCCTTTTTATATATTCTAACGCTTCATC
>JAZUDB010000047.1:0-5126 GCA_045639385.1 Anaerovoracaceae bacterium
AGCCGCTTTTAAAAACGCCTATTTCGATAAGGATAACGACGCAAGAACCGGGAGCAAGGGAGATTTCATCTTCCGGGATTATACGGATGACGGCGTGGAATTCATTTCCATCATGTTCGAAATGAAGAACGAAATGGACACTACTGCCACAAAACATCGCAATGAAGATTTTTTCAAGGAACTGGACAAAGACCGCCGGGAAAAAAACTGCGAATATGCGGTGCTGGTTTCCTTGCTGGAATCGGACAGTGAATTATACAATCAGGGAATTGTAGACGTTTCTTATCGGTATGACAAGATGTATGTAATCCGCCCGCAGTTTTTCATTCCCATGATTACACTTCTGCGCAATGCGGCGGAAAGTACTGTGGAATACCGGAAACAGATCATCGAATACAAGAATCAGAATATCGATATATCGAATTTTGAAGCGGAAATAAACGATTTTAAGGAACGCTTCGGCAGAAATTACAGATTGGCCAGTGATCATTTTTCCAAAGCAGTGGATGAGATTGACAAGACGATTGATCATCTGCAGAAAACCAAAAAGGAACTTCTGTTATCCATCGATAATCTGAGATTGGCGAACAATAAAGCAGAAGACCTTTCCGTAAAACAGCTGACGAAAAACAATCCCACCATGCAGGCAAAGTTCCGGGAACTGGAAGAAAAGAAGGAATGCTAGAAAAATACTTGCACAATTTGTAATTGATGGTATTATATTAGTTGAATAAGTTATCGCTTGAGTGACCTTTTGGGGTCACTCTTCTTTTTGAAAATCATGGCAAAAAAGAAAATTCAGGATTTAGTGGCCGCATGGATGGAATCTTACGGCAAAGAAAACGGTTATGAACTCTCCCGCTGTGAGTTTGTAAAAGAAGGACAGACCTGGTATCTGCGGGTTTATGTGGACAGACTGATCGACGGCGTTTATGACTACATGACGTCTGACGATTGTGAAATCGTATCCCGCTATCTGAGTGAATGTCTGGATAAAGAGGATCCTATCGAACAGAATTATTATCTGGAAGTAAGCTCTCCCGGTTTGGACCGTCCCTTGCTTTCCGATAAGGATTTCAAAAGATTTTTGGGTTCTGCGGTGGAAATCAAACTTTACAAGGCTCTGGACGGGAAAAAGTTTCTGGAAGGTATTCTGGAAGACTATTCCGACGGCAAGATTACTTTAAAAACGGAGAAGGGGGACTCCCTTACGGTTTTAAAAGAAGAAACGGCAAAAGTTAACCTGGCGGTTATTTTTTAAAGATAAGGAGAATAAGAAAATGAACATTGAGTTTCTCGAAGCAATCGAAGAACTTGAGACCGAAAAGCATATGCCCAAGGATATGCTGATTGAAGCAATCGAATCTGCACTGGTTTCTGCATACAAGAAGAATTACGGTACGTCTCAGAACGTCCGCGTCAATATTGACAGACAGACCGGTGATATTAACGTATATATGCGCCGCGACATCGTAGAAGTCGTGGAAGACGAGTTTTCCCAGGCTTCTTTGGAAGAAGCGCAGGAAATCGACCCGGAATACGAAATCGGCGACGTTATCGAATATCAGGTTACACCCCAGGATTTCGGACGTATTGCCGCACAGACCGCAAAACAGGTGGTTATTCAAAGAATCCGTGAAGCGGAACGCGGCATGATTTATGACGATTATGTAGGCAGAACCGGAGAAGTGGTTACCGGAATCGTACAGCGTGTTGCAAATAACACCGTTTTTATCAATATGGGCAGAGCAGAAGGAATCCTTTCCGCAAACGAACAGATCGAAGGCGAACACTTTAAGCCCAATGACCGCGTAAAGGTTTACGTAATGGATGTAAAGCGCACCTCCAAGGGTCCGCAGGTATTCCTTTCCAGAACCCATCCGGCACTGGTTAAGAAACTTTTTGAACTGGAAGTACCGGAAATTCAAGACGGTACCATCGAAATCAAGAATGTAGCGAGAGAAGCCGGTTCCAGATCCAAGATTGCCGTCTGCACCTACGATGAAAACGTGGATCCTATCGGATCCTGCGTCGGTCCCAGAGGACAGAGAGTACAGGCTGTCGTAGATGAACTGGGCGGAGAAAAGATAGATATTATCAACTGGTCCGAAGATCCGGGCAGAATGATCTCCGCAGCACTTTCTCCCTCCAAGGTAGAAATGGTTTTAATCAACAGTGAAGAAAAATCTGCCGTAGTTGTTGTACCGGATTATCAGCTTTCTCTTGCCATCGGCAAGGAAGGACAGAACGTAAGACTTGCTGCAAGACTCTGCGGATGGAAAATCGATATTAAATCCCACAGCGTATGGGAAGCTGCAGAAAAGAATTATGTTTCCGAAGACGCAGAAGAGGACGAATGAAGCCACAAAGAAGATGTATAGGCTGCGGGAAAAGCTTTGATCAGGATACTCTGATTCGATATACCTATGACGGTTCAAAGCTGATTGCAGATAAAGATGAAAAAAATGAGGGACGCGGCTGCTACCTCTGCAGAAATAAAGACTGCCTGGAAAAGGCCGTAAAAAGAAAAGCGTTCGGAAGAGCGCTGAAATGCGAGATATCAAGTGAAGCACTTCGGGAGGTGTTTTAATGACAGATAACGAAACAAAAATTGTAAAAGCTTCTAAAGCAAACGACTCCAATAAGGACGAAAATGCGTCCAAAGTACAGATTCAAGCGGTAGACATTGCTATTATTCAGGCGCAGAAAGAAAGAGCTGCAAAGAAAAAAGCTGCAGCCGCTAAAAATTCCGAAAAGAAGGAGAAAACCGCAGCGGGAGCAAAGCCTCCTGTAGGCAAACCGATGACCAAGTCTTCAGCACCCATAGGAAAACCTATGCCCAAGAGTTCTTCTGCAGGTTCTCAGACAAAATCCGCACCGGCCGGAAGACCGATGCCCAAGAATGCCGTTCCGCAGAAGAAATCCGATGTTCCGCAGCCGAAAGCTGAAGAACCGGCTGTTGTTTCCATGCCAGAAATCGATGCTCCCGTAATCGAAACTATTCCGGCAGAAGAACAGAAGCCTGTTATTAAAATTATCAAAAAAGCAGAAGAAACCAAACCGGTAGCTCCGGCCGAAGAAAAGAAAGCATCTCCGGAACCGAAAGAAATAAAAGAAGTAAAAGAAGCGGTAAAGGAAACTGCCGAAAGCAAATCGGAAGAGAAGAGCGAAAGCACAAAGAAACCGGTTAAAGAAGAAAAGAAAGAGACTGCAAAGACTGCACCTGCAAGCGATTTTGACGTACCGAAGTTTACGGTAAAGATCAAGAGAACCGCTGCAGAAGAAAAGGCTGCGGAAGAAGAAAGAAAAGCTGCCGCCGCCGCAAGAAAAGCCGCTCAGCAGAAAGCCGCTGCAGAAAATAAGCAGAAGAAAGAAAGCGGGAATACTGCGCGCCGCGGAAACAAAGACGCAAAGGACAGCAAGGATACCAAAGACCCCCAGCGCAAGCCCAAAGAATTCGTCGGCAAGAAAAATCAGAATGCTCAGGAAGCTTCTTCTCCCCGCACAAAGAATGCCCAGGGTACGGTAAAAGGCGATAAGGTCGTTGCTTTTACGGCACCTTCCGGCGGATCTCAGAACGGGGGAAAAGCCAAGGATCGTAATAAACCCGCAAAGACAAAGGATAAAGAAAGAGATAAGTTCGGAAGCAAGTTCAATGATACTCCGACAGATCTTTCCAAGAAAAACAAGAACAAGCACAGCAAATACAAAGAAACCAAGATCGAAGAGGAAGAGGTTATCTCCGAAGAAGTGGCCGAAGCAATGGCAACCGGCGGCGTTGTAATCAACGTACCGATTACCCTGGCAGGTTTCTGTGAACAGGTGGAAAAGCCCACATCCGCAGCCATTATGGCACTGATGAAGATGGGTATCATGGCAAATATCAACCAGAACCTGGACGAAGAGACCGCTATTCTGCTCGGCATGGAACTGGGTGTTACCGTTGCCGTCAAAAAGGTGGAAGAAGTCGAAGAGGAAGAAGGCATCGACCGCTCCGAAGACAGAGCTTCCGATCTTCTGCCCCGTGCACCGATTATCACGGTTATGGGTCACGTTGACCACGGTAAAACATCTATTCTGGATGCCATCCGCAAGACTAACGTAACTGCAGGCGAAGCAGGCGGAATTACCCAGGCAATCGGTGCTTCCGAAGTTATCCACAACGGTCAGAGAATCGTATTCCTGGATACGCCGGGTCACGAAGCATTTACCGCCATGCGTGCAAGAGGTGCGCATATTACGGATATCGCCGTGCTGGTAGTTGCTGCAGACGACTCTGTAAAACCACAGACCATCGAATCCATCAGCCATGCAAAGGCAGCCGGCGTTCCGATTATCGTTGCCATCAACAAGATGGATAAACCTGCTGCAAACCCGGATCTGGTAAAACAGGACCTGGCCACCAACGGTGTTCTGGTAGAAGAATGGGGCGGCAATACCATTGCGGTTCCCGTATCCGCCAAGACAGGACAGGGCATTGATCAGCTGCTGGAAATGATTCTTCTCCAGGCAGAAATGCTGGAACTGAAGGCCAACCCCAACAGACTTGGTCAGGGCAGTGTTATCGAAGCAAGACTGGACAAGAACCTGGGACCGGTTGCCACCCTGCTGGTTATGAACGGTACCCTGCAGGCGGGCGCCGCCGTTGTTGCCGGTACCGCTGCAGGCAGAATCCGTACCATGAAGAGCGACAAGGGTCTGAATATGAAGAAGGCAGGACCTGCTACCGCCGTTGAAATTACAGGACTTACGGAAGTTCCGGAATCCGGCGACGAATTCTTTATGGTAAGAGACGATAAGACCGCTAAGGAAATTGCCGCAAGAAGAGCGGAAAAACTCCGTGCCGACCTGATGGCAAAGACCTCCGCAGTTTCTCTGGAAAAGCTGTTCAGTCAGATTTCCGAAGGAGAAGTCAAGGATCTGAACATCATCATCAAGGCCGACGTTCAGGGTTCCGTAGGTGCGCTGGTCGCATCTCTGGAAAAGCTGAGAAACGAAGAATGTGCAGTAAGAATTATCCACACAGGCGTTGGTGCTGTTAACGAATCCGACGTTATGCTGGCAAGCACATCCGGCGCGATCATCATCGGCTTCAACGTAAGACCTGGTGCTGCCGTAACAAGCAT
>JAZUDB010000048.1:0-7416 GCA_045639385.1 Anaerovoracaceae bacterium
AACGTGGTGGCCGGTCTGGGTTACCGTTATCTTTACCGGGGCAAAGTGGACGTGGTGGACGAAAACACCGCGCTCAGCCAGGCGCTGGCCCGGGTGCGCAAGTATAACTGGAGCAAAATGTGGGTCACCCTGGCGATCTCCACCGGCGTTTTGGCGCTGCTTTCCAGCCTGGTCTGGAGCAAGCCCGGACTGTTCTTCCTGCTGGTTATGGCCTGGACCGCCTATATTGTTGCGGTTTGCGTAAAAATCGAGCTGCGGGTACGGCGGGTGCAGGAAAAGCTGACCGAAGACTGCGGCGCCGGAGAATACGTGGATGACGACGAGCACTGGATTTGGGGCTTTTTGTACTGCAATCCCAACGACAGCCGGGGCATGGTGGCCAATCGTATCGGCACGGGCAACTGTATGAACCTGGCCCGTCCTGTCGGGAAATTCATGGCGGTGATGCTGGTGATCATGATGGTGGGCCTGCCCTTTACCGGCAGTCTGGTGGGGCTGATCGGCACCCGTCCCATCGGACTGGAACTGACCCCGGAGGCGCTGGTGGCGGAATACGGCAGCAAGGAATACGTCCGGGTGCGGCTGGAGGATATTGCTTCTGCGGAGCTTCTGCAGGAGCTGCCGGAGGGTCTTTCCCGGGTATGGGGCACCGGCGCGGAGGAACTTTTGAAAGGAAACTTTACCGCTGAAGGGCTGGGCGCATTAAATCTCTGCCTGGATCCGAACTGCGCTCCCTACATTCTGGTCACCAAAAAGAGCGGCAATAAGCTGCTGCTGGGCTGCCGAAGCCCGGAGGAAACCCTGGCGATTTGGGCAGAAATCTGCGCGAAAGTTCCGCAGACGGAATAAAGGGGAGAAATATATTCAATAATAAAATAAGGAGAAGTATCTCGGGAAAAACTCCGCCGGCTTTACGATAAGCCTTCCTCGCATTTTGTTCGGCACTTGCTGCCTCGTGCCTCACAAAACCCTCGGAAGTCTTTTCTACCGGCTCCGAATTTTTCCCTCGATGAACTTCTCCTTATTACTGTCTTGTACTAAATTATTTCCTATTCTTCGTCTTCGTCGATGATCGATAAAGCGATTTCGTTTTCAAATTCCTTCTGCCGCGGCGTCGACGGCAAATTAAAAATTTGCTTTTGTTTAGAATCCGGGCAGGAATGCCAGTCCGATTATATTGCGATACTTGTAATATGCGGCTTTTACCACTTCCCGAGCGTCCTCGTTGGGCAGCGGATAGTCTCCGATAAATTCCTCGAAGGGGATAATATACTTCGATTTAAATTCCGGAACGTCATAGTGAATCACGGTATCCATGCGGGTCATGCCGGGGTTGACCACCTGACCTGCATTGTCGTACTTGCTGTGCTCCCTGACGTATTCCAGGGTTGCCACATAGTTTTCCGGATTGATGTCGCCGCCGACCAGCGCGCTCTTGTTCAGGGCGAAGTAATAGTTGCCGCCGGGGGCCAGAATGTCGATCAGTTCTTTTGCCTTGTCGATGCACTGTTCTTTGGTTTTCAGGCGGAAGTTGTCCACGGAGTAGAAGCCGGTCAGGATCATCTTCTTGCCCAGTCTTTCCTTGTACAGCTTCGGATCGCCCAGCTCCACCGCAAAGCGGGTGCCCATGGGCAGCTCATCCAGATAATCGATGTATCTGTCCCAGTTCTCCTCGATGACGATGAACATGGACTGTCCCCGTTCTCCGGCGTGATGGCAGACGGTCTTGAAGGTGGGCCAGTAATATTTTTCGAAGTCCTTGGTTTTCAGGTAGGCTGCCATGTGGGTGGCGATCATGTTGGACCCCACCGGAGTCTGCACCGGGTTCTGCCCGGCCCAGATGGCGAAGGGCAGCAGCGCGTTGCAGGCGTCGATTACCTTCTGGCCGTATCTGCGGATATCCACCGTAATTTTGGAGAAGCCGCGGATGTGGTCGGACAGGAAGTCGAAGGGCACGAACTGAGGGGCGCTGGAACCTGCCGGGGCAGACCAGTAACCGTATTTTTCTTTGATATATTGACTTGCGGGACGGGTCTTGACCGCAAATTCCGCGTTCGCCTGGGAAGCCATTCCGTAGAAAATGGATCTTGCCGGGGCGCCCAGCGCATAGGCCGTGTTGATCCGGGGCGTGATGTTTTCCAGGAAATAGTCAAAGGGGTTTTCAATAAAGGCGTCGTATTCTTCCGGCTCCATGTAGGATCTTTCCGGATGCTGAGAAAGACCTCTGGAGTTCATCTGACTCTGCCTTGCCTGCTTTAAGGCCGATGCCACGGGGTTGGAACCGCCGCAGGGAGGCTGGTTGTCTCCGCGCAGAATTTCCATGTTCTTTTCTACAATTTCGATGATTTCGTCTGCAGAATAGTGGAACTGCACTTTCAGCGGGTCCTTTTGGGCGTAGTCCATCATAAAGTTCCAGGACACGCTGTCGTGTACGGGGAATCGCTCCGGGATCACGTTGGTGTAAAGGTCGGTGTACATTTTTTCTCTTTCAAGGTAGAGTTGTTTTGCGTCCATTTTCTTCCTCCTTCTTTTTTTATGTGCGTGGGTGTTTGTGTTTTCGTAATCCATTTTATACTTTTAATATATTATATAACGAAGCCGGGGAATTTTCCCGGAAGAACGGGCAATTTATAATAAAATATATAAAATTTTGCGGAGAAAATCTGCTATAATTTAAAAAAAACAGACATAAATTTATTCTTTTTCAGTTTTTGAAAGGACGAAACGAAATATGCAAAAGATTCCATTCAAAGAAGAGGAACTGCAGATTGCAGCCGTAAAGACCAGCAACCGCGGAACCTTCCGCCTTTTCAGCGCACCGGTAACTTACGGAGAGAACTACAGACTTGCCTACGAAGAAAAAATGCCTGTCTTTGAGCCCATTGCCCGGGGCGTTTCCAAGGATTTTTGTCCCAAGGTAATTCCGGACAACGTCGCCAGAGCTTTCGTGGCTTCCGGTGAGAATTTCCCCAACCGCACGGCAGGCGGCGGCAAGGATATGTTCGGTATGGAATGGGAGCTTTGCGCCTCCGGCGGAAGCATGATTCGTCCGGGCTCTCCGGCTTTAAAAGACGCCAACGACTGGAAAAACGTGATTCAGCTGCCCGATGTAGACTCCTGGGACTGGGCCGGCAGCGTGGAGGCGAATAAAGAATTTCTGCAGGGCAGCGACTGGCTGACCATGACCCTTCTTTCCGGCGCATGGTTCGAGCGTCTGATTTCCTTCATGGACTTTGAAGGCGCGGTAACCGCACTGGTGGACGAAGATCAGCAGGACGCCGTACACGAACTTTTCGATGCCACCACCGGCGTTTTGATGCAGGTCGTGGACAAAATCTGCGAATATTTCCCCATGATCCGGGCCATTACCGTACACGATGACTGGGGCTCTCAGGCGAACCCCTTCTTCTCTCAGGATACCGCCATGGAAATGATCGTTCCGCACATGAAGAAGCTGACAGACTACATCAAGTCCAAGGGCAAGATTGCGGTGCTCCATTCCTGCGGTCACACGGAAAAGCGCATCGAGGCCTACATTGCTGCGGGCTGGCAGTCCTGGAATCCGCAGACCATGAACGATACCCCCAGACTCTACGACGAGTACGGCGACAAGATTCTGCTGACCGTAAACGCCGACGGTCTTACGGAGGGCATGAGCGATGCGGAGCAGGAGGAATACGCAAAGCAGTTCTGCCGCCGCTTCTGCAAGCCGGGCAAGCCCTCCATGTGTTCCTACGACACCAAATTCGAAGCCTTTGAAAAGGCGCTGTACAAATACTCCCGTCTGGCCTACATGGGCGAAGAATTCTAAGCAAAATAAAAGATCCTGCATCGGTCCGGTGCAGGATTTTTATTGTCTTAAGGTCCGCAATTCTACATGCGGATAATCAGGGTGTTTGTGTTGAAAATATTGATATAGCTGACTTCCTTGGCCAGGGCGTAGACCAGGCGGATCCATACGCCGGCGTCGATGTCGTCCTCCGCCAGACTGTCGTAGCGTTCACGCAGATTAAAGTAGGGGCAGTCGTCGCGGACCCGCAGCACCACTTCCTCCGGGTCGATCATTACCCGGATGTCGCAGTGGTGTTTTTGATTGTCCAGGATCAGATTCCGGCGCTTTTCGCTGCTGCGCGTAAAGCCCCGCTCGATGACGTTGACGGAAAGCTCCTCCATGCAGCGGGCGGAGAAAAAGCTCTTTTTGGGATCCACTCCATGGGCCAGACAGAAGGCTTCGATGCGTTCGGAAACCGCCACCGCCTCTTCCAGGGTGGAGATGCTGACGGAGAAACTGTTCTCTTCGTTGTAGCCGAAGCCGCCGTCCAGCATTAAAACGCTGTCCCAGAAACTGCCCCGGCGGCGCAGCAGAAGTACTGCGGCCAGATAGCCCAAAAGCACCGCCGCTTCGCTGACCGGAATGGCCGCAAACAGGCCCGGGGTTCCGAATTTGTATCCCAGAAGCGCGGTAAAAAGGGTCAGGGCAATAAAGCGCTGGAAAAGGGTCAGGGTGTGCACCTGCACCATTTTTCTGGTTCCCTGCAGGTACCGGACCAGAATCTGGTTGCATCCGTTGGTCAGCAGGGCCAGTGCCAGGCAGCGAACCGCCTGCCGCGCCAGGGTCCATTCCGTGGTTCCCGGGACAAAGTACAGCCGGGAAATGCCCCCTGCGGCGGCAAAGAGCAGCAGAGTCATCAGGCCGGTCAGGGTCAGATGAACTTCCAGGCCCACTTTGACGGTCTGCTTTAAGGAAACCGCGTCCTTTTCGCTGTACAGGATCTGGGTCATCAGGCCCAGGCTTTCCGCAATGCCGTTGCCGATAATCACGCAGAAGCCCATAATGCTGGCTTTTACGGAAAGTGCGGACATGGCAGAACTGCCGCCCACCGCCATAACGGTGCGGTTAATCAGGATCGGGGCCAGAATTCTGCAGATCTGCTCCGTGATTTTCGGCAGACCGATCCGCAGGGTTTTCTGTAGGACCCGGTAATCCGGAGAGGCGCCGCGCAGCGAGAAGACGGACTGCTTCCGGACGAAATTCAGAAGCAGCAGGGCTGCGGAGAGATTGTAAGAAAGTCCGGTGGAGAAACCTACGCCGTAGGTTCCCGTGCGGAATACGAAAACGGAGAGGGCGTCCCCGCCGATATTGATGATGCTTTGCAGGAAGGTGGCGGCGGTCACCAGCTTTTTGTTGCCGTCCAGAGAAACCAGGGGCGAGAGCACAAAGAAGAGCACATAGCCCGGCAGCCCGGTGAACCAGCCCCGCAGATAGGCGTAGAGATGATCGTAAAGTTCCGGTCGTTCGCCGGCACCGAAGAGCCGGCAGAGGCTGTCCGTGCAGGAAAATCCCAGCACCGTAATCAGCAGGGACACTGCCAGTGCGGCCCGCAGCCCGGCGGAAAAAATCTCGTTGACCCGTTTTTTGTCTCCGGAGCCCATGGCCTGGGCACACATAGACTGCAGGCCTGCCGCCAGGATCCCGGCGAACAGAGTGGCGATTTTGTAGGACGGGTCAGCCAGACCGGTGGCTGCCAGCGCGGCGGCATTCAGCCCCCGGGAAACCATCATACCGTCCGCGATCATGGTCAGCGAGTCCGCAAAATTGATCACCATAAAGGTGAACGCGTAACTGAGAAAAATTTTACGGATGAGCTTGTTATTCTGCGTCTGCATCGGTTCCTTCGGTCTGTTTTCTTTCCAGCCGCATAATGCGGTCATATCCCACGCTTTCGAATATTTCCGCCATGAATTCGTTAATACGGATGATCCGCATATCGCCGCCCGCTGCGGTCATGGACCGCTGACAGGACAAAAACAGCCGCAGACCCGCGGAAGAAACGTAGGGGACTTTGTCCAGGTCAAAGATCAGAGATCTGACGCCGCTCAGGTCCGCTACGGTCTTTGCAAGCTCCGGTGCGGTAAGCGTATTGATTTCTCCGTCTACCGTCACGGTCATGGTACCGCTGCACAGGACTGTAGTTGCTTTCATGTTATGCGTTCTCCTTGTCCGGAGCATCTTCGCGGGATGCGTCCAGTTCACTTTGAATGTTCAGATAAATAACGATCAGGGTCAGGGTGTACCCCGTATACTGCACCGACAGTTCTTCCCGCCATACCTGCAGCAGAGAGCTGAGAATGGCGAAGATCCAGAAGAAGAAAAAGGCCCGCTGCTGTCTGCCCCGGGGCATTTCTTTTGCCGCCGTAAACACCGTCAGAAGAATAAGGGCCGCGGGCACGGCAAAGGCCAGCCCGAAGGTGGGTGCACTCCGGTAGGCGCCGCTTTCTGTAATGGTAAAGAAGAAGCCGAAGGGTACGTTCAGAAGAACGGCGGCGGTGTGCAGCAGCATCAGGGCGGAGGCAATACGCCGGCGCTTTTTTAAGGCCGGGCTTTTCTCCTCGCCCACGATCAGCAGCTCGTAGCGCAGGATCAGGTAGGCAATCAGGCTGCCCGCCAGATAAAAGGCGCTGTTTACCGCCATGTTCCAGCCGGGTTTTTCCGCGGCTTCCAGGGCCTTGGTGACCAGGTCGGTCATGGGGGCAATGCAGCACACGAACACCATCAGTTCAAAGAGGAAGCTGTGCCGGGGATAGCTGTCGTTGTCGCTGAGAGCGGAGAAGGACAGCAGAATGCACAGGGCGATGGATCCGAAGGTCATGGCCAGGGCCACGATGCGCAGGGGCGGCAGCTCCGAAAAGTGCTGGTCCAGCATCAGTTCCAGGGCCTTGGGCACAATGGCCAGCTCCAGCAGCAGGAAGATGATGCCCAGGGTTTTGCTCAGTCGTCTATTCATGGGGCGCACCTCCCGCATATTCTGCCAGCAGCAGGGTAAGGTCGTCGTATTGCTCCCGGCCTGCGGCAAAGAGCTCCACGGCACGCCGGATTTCGGGTATGATCCCGGCGGTCTCCGAGGAAATATGTCTGTCTAAAAATAGTTTGATCCGCTGTTTTCCGAAGAAGTTTCCTTCCTTGTCCCGGGCTTCGTCCAGGCCGTCGGTGTACAGGAAGATCCGATCGCCGGGCTGCAGGAAGGTCTCCTCCTGCCGGTAGGCAAAATCCGGGAAACCCGCAAGTACCAGGTTCCGGTCGGATTTCAGTTCTTCGTATTCCGGCTTTTCTCCCCGCCGGATAAAGGGGTAGGGATGACCCGCATCGGCGTATTTCAGGCTGCCGCTCTGCAGGTCCAGCACGCCCACCCAGGCCGTTACGAACAGGCCGGAGCGGTTGTTTTCCAGAAGCCGGTTGTTGACCCGGTTTAAAACCTCGCCCGGATCTGCCCCCAGCATCAGATTGTCCTTGATGCACATCTTTGCCGTGGCCATGAACAGGGCGGCGGGTACGCCTTTGTCGGAAACGTCCGCAATGACCAGGGCCAGCCGGTTTTCATCGATCATAAAGAAATCGTAAAGGTCTCCGCCCACTTC
>JAZUDB010000049.1:0-10061 GCA_045639385.1 Anaerovoracaceae bacterium
CACCGGCACCAAGTCTCCCTACCAGCGCTTCGTGCTGGAGGAATTCGTCAAGGCGGGCGCCGCAGAGGAAATCCTCTACAAGCAGAAGCCCCACATCGGCACGGACGTGCTGCGGAAGGTGGTAGTAAATCTGCGCAAGGAAATCGAAGCCCTGGGCGGAGAGTTCTTCTTTGAAACAGCCCTGACCCGGGTGGAACGAAAGGACGGAAAGGTCTGCGCCGCGATTGCCGGGCAGCTTCGCATCGAAACCGACTCCGTCATTCTGGCCCTGGGTCACTCGGCCCGGGATACGGTGCGCAGCCTCTACGAAGAGGGCCTGGACATGCAGCAGAAGCAGTTTTCCATGGGCGTGCGCATCGAGCATCCCCAGCGTCTGGTGGATCTGGCTCAGTACGGCGCGCCGGCGGAAAAGCTGGGGCTGGAGCCTGCGGACTACAAGCTGAACGTGCGCACCAAAGAGGGCCGTGGGGTCTACACCTTCTGCATGTGCCCCGGCGGCGAGGTCATCAACGCCAGCTCCCATGAGGGCTGCACGGTGACCAACGGCATGAGCAATTTCCGGAGAGATTCCGGCAAGGCAAACTCCGCCCTTCTGGCGGACGTGCGGCCTTCCGACTTCGGCTCCGATCATCCCCTGGCAGGCATGGCTTTCCAGGAAAAATATGAACATCTGGCCTATCTGGCAGGCGGCAGCAATTACAGTCTGCCCAAAGAAAACCTGAAGGCTTTTCTGGACGGCGGCATCTTAAAAAGCTGCCTTCCGGACTTTGTCTATGCATCCTTAAAGGAAGCGGTGCCCATGCTGGGCCGCAAGCTGATGGGCTTTGACAATCCCAATGCCATGCTCTACGGCATCGAAAGCCGCTCTTCCAGTCCGGTACGCATGGTGCGGGACGAGGAAGGTTTTGCCCGGGCAGGCGGGTCACCCATCCGGGGACTTTACCCCGCAGGCGAAGGCGCGGGCTACGCGGGAGGCATTATGTCCGCTGCCTGCGACGGCGTCCGGATCGCCATGAAAATCTTAGATCAGTAACATGGACCGCTGAATAAAACCTGCAAAACGCGTTTTATTCAGCGGTTTGCTTCCAAAATATAATGTTGACCGCCGAATAAAATCGATATATGATATATCTGCCAAACAAAAGAGGAGAAAGAAAATGGTAGGCAGAACAAAAGAAATACAGGAATTAAATCAACTTTATTCCAGCGGCAGGGCAGAACTCGCAGCAGTCTACGGAAGGCGAAGAATCGGAAAGACCTATCTTGTGGACGAAACGTTTAAGGGCCGGATTACTTTCCGTCATGCGGGTTTGTCTCCGGTGGAGGGCGGAAAGGATATGCTGAAGAGGCAGCTGGAACACTTTTTCTATTCTTTAAAGCTGCACGGCGCAAAAGCTGCAAAAAAACCGACCAGCTGGATAGAAGCGTTTTATATGCTGGAGACATTCCTTCAGGAAACGGATGATGGCAGCAGACAGCTTGTTTTTCTGGATGAACTGCCGTGGATGGATTCTCCCAGATCCGGGTTCCTTACTGCATTTGAGGGGTTTTGGAACAACTGGGGATGTCACAGAAGCAATCTGATGGTGGTTGTTTGCGGAAGTGCAAATTCCTGGATTCAGGATGAATTAATCAATAATCATGGCGGACTGTATAACAGAGTGACGCACGAAATAAAACTGTCTCCCTTTACCCTGAAAGAATGCGAAGAATTTTTTGCGGAAAAGAGAATTCGCATATCCAGATATGATATTGTACAGAGTCAGATGATTTTCGGGGGAATTCCGTATTATCTGGGATATTTTCAGGATGGGCTGAGCCTGGCACAGAATGTGGATGCATTGTTTTTTTCGGGTCAGGCAAAATTGCGGGATGAATTTAATCGTCTGTTTGCATCCGTATTCAGTAATCCGGAAGTGATGCAGAATATAGTAAAGCTTCTTTATACCAAAAACTGCGGTTATACCCGGAGCGAAATTGCGGAAAAAACCGGATATAAGGACGGTGGCAGCCTGTCAAAAAATCTGAATGCACTGATTGCCAGCGATTTTATTTTGAAATACGTTCCCTTTGGGAAAGGGCAGAAAGAACATTATAAACTGGTTGATCCGTTTTGCCTGTTCTATCTTCATTTTGTAGAAAACCGGAAAAACCGGGACGAACATTTCTGGCAGAATCACATTCTCGACGCACAGGTCGTAATATGGCGAGGTTTTGCTTTTGAGAACGTTTGCTTTAACCATGTGGAGGAAATCAAACGGGCCCTGGGTATCAGCGGGGTGAGTACGCAGCAATCCGCCTGGTCCAAAACAGGGGATGAGAAAGAAGGCACACAGATTGATCTTCTGATTATCAGAAAAGACAATATTGTGAATATGTGTGAACTCAAATACTATAGTGATGATTTTCAGGTAGATAAAGCATATTATCGGGTGCTTCTCAACAGAGAAGAGATTCTTATCAAAGAAATTCCCAAAAGTATGACGATTCATAATACCTTGATTACGACATTCGGTGTAAAGCAGAACGAATACAGCGGCATTTTTTCAAAAGTAATCACAATGGACGATTTGTTCGCATAACAAGGAGGCTATTTTATGAAAGAAATCAAAGCAGAAGAACTGATGCAATACATCAATCCCATGTCCATGAAGTCGAATCCGGCAATCGCACTTGCCTCGGACGGCAAAGAAACCAACGGGCTTACCATCGGCTGGGCGGGCTTCGGCGTGCTGTGGCAGAAACTCTGCACCACCGTGTACGTGCATAAGGTCCGCTACTCCAAACATATTTTCGACGGCGCGGAATACTTTTCCGTCTGTTTCTTCGAAAAGGAATACAAAGAAGCCATCAAATACTTCGGAACGGTTTCCGGAAGAGACGAAAACAAGATGGAAAAGAGCGGCCTGACTCCGGTTTCGGATGATCTGGCTCCCTATTTTGCGGAAAGCAGCGTGGTGGTACTGTGCCGGAAGATGGGTCAGTGTGACTTTAGCGCAGACAGCTGCGATGCCGGCGTAAAGGACTGGTATCGGAAGGACGGCGTGCACACCCAGTACATGGGCGAAATCGTAAAGGTCCTGGTGAAAGAATAAAGAGCACTCGGACCGGGCGGCGGCCAGCGTTGCTGCGGTAACGATTTTGTTCATCCTTGGATAGCAAAGGAAAGAAACCATGAGAATTGAACCTGTAAAATATGATTTGAACGGCCGGGAGCTGGTATTCCGGAGTGCGGAAAAAGAAGATGCACAAATGCTGCTCCCGTACTTAAAAAGAGTCTGCGGCGAGACCCGCTTTCTTCTGCGGGAAGCGGACGAGTGCAGCGAGATGACCGTCGCGCAGGAAGAAGGCTTTATCTGCAGCCACACCGAGAGCGAGCGTTCCTGCCTGATTCTTGCCGAGCTGGACGGTGTGTATGTGGGCAATGCTTCTTTCAGCCCTGCCGGAGCAAGCCGCCGCAATGCGCATCGGGCGGATATCGGAATCGCCCTGTACCTGGATTATACCGGCATGGGCATCGGCAAAAAGCTTTTTTCGCTGATCATGGAAACCATTGAAAAGTGCGGATATGAATCGGCGGAATTGACGGTGGTGGAGGGAAACAGCCGGGCCATCCATCTGTACGAATCCTTCGGGTTCCAGGAAGTGGGCCGTATTCCCCATGCCAGCAAATATGACGACGGAACCTACGCAGACGATATTTTCATGTTCAAAAATCTGAAAAACTAAGGGAGATGCGGCATGAAAATGAAAGGAAAAACCGGAATTTTTATCTGGATCCTCGCGCTGGCACTGCTTGCCGGTACGGCGGCATTTGCGGCAAAGTACGACGAATTTGACAGCATCGGGGGCTATCTGCTGATTCTTGTCGTTATGGCAGGGTCTGCGGCCGCGACAGTGTCCTTTATTCTGCGGAATTATCTTCTTGTGACGGAGCAGACGATTACCGTCTGTTTCGGAATGACCACGACGGTTCTGGAAACTGAAGCGGTAACGTCGCTGAAAAGGGTGACAAATTGGATGGCATCGGCGTCCGCATCCGCAAAACGAATTGAAATCCGGGCGAAAGGCAAGGTTCTCTACGTTTCACCCAAAGACGAAGACGCATTCATACAAGCCGTGTGCTCGTATAATCCAAAGGTAAAAGTAAACTAAGGATATTCTTTCCGTCTCGTGGAAGTGGGTTGTGTTTCCCAAGGCAACTTTTGAAATGAAAAACGGCGAAAAATACAGTTTTTTGATTTTCAACAAGCGGCGGGAGTATGTCACGAAAGTTTATGAGGGATAAAACAAACAATCACAGGTGATAAATGATTATTTCAGTAGAAAAGCTTTCTTCGCAGTACAGTGTGCGGCCATTGACCGAAGCCGACATAGATTATATTTACGGGCTGTGTCGGAATAATCCGCTGTATTACAAGCATTGTCCGCCGCCTTGTACCCGGGAAGGGATCTTCGAAGATCTGAAAGCTCTTCCTCCCGGCAAGGATTATGCGGATAAATATTACATCGGATTTTTTGAAAATAAAACGATGATTGCTGTGATGGATCTTATCGCAAGTTATCCGGACGAAGGAACGGCATTCATCGGTCTTTTTATGATGAACAAAGAATACCAGGGCAGGGGAACCGGCTCCCGGATCATTCATGAGCTGTGCAGCGCGCTGCAGGATCAGGGATTCTCTTCCGTACGTCTCGGTTATGTTAAAACAAATCCGCAGAGTAAAAGGTTCTGGGAAAAGAATCAGTTTATACCCACGGGCGCCATTGTCAGGCAGGAACTGTACGATATCGTGGTGATGCTGCGTCTGCTAATGAACGCAATTATTTTTGATTTGGACGGCACGCTGTGGGACGCCACGGACTGTGCCTGCACCGTTTTGAATCAGGTGGCAGCCCGTTATGATCAGAACCATCGGGAAATCACCAAAGCACAGATCGATCCCCTGATGGGAAAGCCCATGGACGAATTCGGCAGGATTTTGTTCCCCGGTTTTTCGGAGGCGATGCAGCAGCGCATCATAGAGGAGTTCGGCCGGGAAGAGGCGGACTATCTGAAAGAACACGGTGCCGTTTTGTACGACGGACTGGAAGAGACGCTGAAAAAGCTGCAGGGAAATTACCGGCTGTTCATTGTAAGCAACTGCCAGGACGGTTATATTCAGGCCTTTCTGCAGGCGCACAAGCTGGAAGCGTATTTTGAGGACATCGAGATGTTCGGCCGGACGGGTCTGCCGAAAAGCGGCAGCATCCGGGTTTTGATGGAGCGGAACCATATTCAGCGCGCTGTTTACGTGGGTGACACGGCAGGGGATGAAGAAGCTTCCCGGACTGCCGGCATACCTTTTATCTACGCAGCCTACGGTCTGGGACAGGCTGCGGCGCCGGACGGGGTGATTGCAAAGATCGCAGACCTGCCGGAAGCGCTGGCGCACTGGCAGGACTGGGCGTAAACTGCCGGAAAAGTACAAGAGAAGATAAAATAAACCTCCTTAATTCCTCCCGGATGGAATATATTTCGGGGCCTGCAGGCCTTACAATATACTCGAAGGGGCGAATTCATCCCGCGGTTTTGCCGCGGGAAAAAGGAGGTATGAAAAATGTTATTACTGATGATATTAGGTATGATGCTGGCCGTAAGCGTGTCCTGGGGAATGCTCCGGCTGTTCGGAAGACTGCTGGGCGGTTTCCTCTGCGCGGGCATCTACGGAATCTTCGGACTGATCTTTGTGGTCGGTCTGGGGCTGCGTCTGCTGTTGCCGGGCCTGATCATCGCCGGGCTTCTGTCTCTGGTGGCGGGTCCCGGAGTTCCGGTGGGCCGCTGCAGTCGCGTTCGCATGTGGTAAGGACAAGCTTCAGCCGGTAATGGTTCTGCAGATCAGCTGCGCCAGGGCGGCGTGTGCTTCCGGCATTAAGTGCAGGGAGTCCGCCTCGGATGGGTCGGCGGCTTCTGCAGCATCCGCAAAAAGACAGTGCAGTGACTCTGCCGCTTTTCTGAATTCACCGGCAAGCTGCCGGGATCGCTCCACGGCAGAACTATCGAAGGAATCGCAGAACGGTGAATGACAGATTTCAGGGCCGATTTTCGGAGGAGAAACCAGAAGGATCTCCGGAAGGAAGCCCTGTTTTTTTGTGCAGAATTCTCTGGCCAGGGTCACGATCTGTGCGGCGCCCTCCGCGATGTCTTTGGCGGAGGCTCCGAATTCGGTCTTCAGATCGTTGCTGCCCAGCATGATCACCAGAATGTGGATGGGGTGATGGGTGTAAATGGCGGTGGTAATGTGGTCAATGCCCCAGGTCCAGGGCTCGTCGGGCCGCTTGAACACGGTGGTGCGGCCGTTGCAGCCGGCTTCGATGACTTCGTAATCGTCACCCAGAAGCTCCTGCAGAACGCCGGGCCAGCGGATGTTTTTCGGGTAGCGTGACCCGTCCAGCGGGTTGTAGCCGTAGGTATTGGAATCTCCGTAGCAGAGAACGGTTTTGCGCATAATGGTCTCCTCTCGCAGAAAAAAAATATCTTTTTAAATAAGTATAGTATATTTTTTTATAACAAAGTAGAATGAAAGAAAAGATTTTTGCAGGGAGGATTGGAATGGAAGTTCAGGAAGTATTTCAGAAAAGAAGAAGTGTACGGAAGTTTACCGAAGAGAAAGTTTCGGAAGAGCATATTCAGGCCCTGATGCACGCCGCCATGAGCGGACCCAGCGCGGTGAATTTAAAACCCTGGAAGTTCTGCGTGGTGGAAAACCCGGAGCTGGTGGAAAAACTGCGCGGTACCACAAAGTTCAGTAAAATCACTGCGCCCATGGCCATCGTGGTCTGCGGCAATCATAAGCCCCTGATTCCGGAAGCCGTGAACGGTTTCTGGGTGCAGGACTGCAGTGCCGCCACAGAGAACATTCTGCTCTGTGCCACGGATCTTGGTCTGGGCGCGGTCTGGTGCGGTATTTATCCCACCGAATCTGCGGTGGAAAAGGTGAAGCAGGTGCTTGGTCTGGGCAAGCGCGAAACGCCGCTGAATATTATCTGGGTGGGTCACCCGGCAGAAGAGCCGGAAGCCAGGGATCAGTACGACGCGGGCTGCGTGGTACGGATGTAAGAAAAATACGGGGTAACTATACCCCGTATTTGTTTTCTTTCAGAATTTTGATAACGTTCTGCCGCACGGATTCCGGGCTGACCACCTCTACGCTGTCCAGATACTGGAGGGCCCAGTAGGTCAGGCCCAGGGGCGGGGCCTTTAAAAAGGCCTCAAAACTGCCGTCGGCGTTCTTCTGAATCATTACGTCGTCCTTGCCGAAGCGTTCGATCACGTAGCGCAGGGCGGCTTTATCGCAGTGCAGGTGGGCGCTGACCGGTTCGCCGGAGAAGGCGTAGACCACCTTTTTTACGCTGTCCAGATTGGCATCCTTCTTTGAAATATCGATCTTTTCGTCCAGAAGCTTCAGGTCCTTCATCATGTCGATGCGGTAGTAGCCGATGCCCGGATGACGGTTGGTAATGGCCACCAGATAGTACATGCCGCTGTCGCAGATCATCATGTAGGGATTGCCAACGTAAGCCTCGCTGCGGCGGGGCTTTAAGCTTTTGTCGTAGTCGTAATCCAGGTAGGTGAAGGACACCTTGCTTTTGCGGCTGATGGCCTCGTCCAGCATTTCGATGTTTAAAGACACCTGGGGGTTGGAGGACTTTTTATTGGCGGTAACGATGTTGGTGTAGTTGTAGCGCTGCCGGTCGTGGCAGGACATCAGGCCCCGCAGCTTTTCCAGCAGCTCTTCGGTCTGCTTCTTGGAGATGTATTCGCAGGAAAACACCGCGTCGATCAGAATGCGCACTTCCGCCGCGGTAAAGTTCCGCTCGTCCAGGTAGTAGCCTACGCCGTTGTCTTCGAAGCCGGATAAGGAGACCCCGAATTCCGTCAGGGCCTGGACGGCGCTGTAAATGGTGCGCCGGTCCACGGTCTTGTCGTAAAGGCTCTTCATTTTGGACTGAATGTCCTTGGTGGTCAGGATGTGGTCCGCGTCCGAGTATTCTTCCAGAATGTGCAGGATGCAGAGCATGTTGGCCCGGTCTGTCATGGCAGGTCCTTTCTGTAATCGTCGTCTGCGGCCTTGGGGCCGCGGTTTTTGCGTCTTAGTTATCGGCTCTGGAGTAGCCGTTCTTCATTTCCTTGCTGGCCGCCAGCAGTACGTTATTCAGGGCCTTGGTGGTTTCTTCCTTTGCCATTTTGCACAGCTCTTCGTTGGCCTTGGCGGTCAGGCTGAAGTCCTTCTTTTCGCACATCAGTTTGTCGTACTTGTTTACGATGGCGCGGCCCTTGGTGAACACGGCGGACTGGTAGCGTTCCACGAACTGGATGCACTGTCCGTAATGGGCGTCTGCCAGGGCGTTGATCAGCCGGTTGGACCAGTAGAAGTTCTCGGTGGAGCAGTCCAGGGTCACGCTGCTCAGGTACTTGGGCATGGCGTCTACGGCGGTGTAAACCGGCAGGCAGGAGTTGAAGGCGTTGGAGCCGAAGCAGATCCATTCCAGGCCTTTCAGTTCTTCGGGCATCCAGCCGCGGATCTGCAGAATAGCCATAACGCCGGTTCTGCTGATGCCGATGGGGCGGTAAATGCCCTGCTTGGGGCTGCCCGCTTTGGCGTAGGGGTTGTATTCGGTGCCCTGGAAATAGGAGGACAGGATGTACTTGACCTCTTCCGGGCTGATTTTATGTTCCGGCTTTAAGGACCAGGGAATGTCGTCGCTTTCCGGGGTGAAGTCTGCGTCCGGGCCGTCCCACTTGTAGGTGCGGGGGTTGAAATATCTGCCCATGAACCATGCCCGGGGCGTGTTGTACACATGGTCGGAGTCTTCGTGGGAACCGAAGATGATCCGGGGATTGATCACGTCGCCGAAGCCTTCGTAAAGGCGGTTGTCCTGAATGAACTGCTTCAGGTCTGCGGAGCACATGTATTTTTTCTGCTTGCCCAGGGCGTCCGCCAGATCCAGCTTGTCGATTCCCAGCTGGTTGGGCATGATTACGTATTCGTCGTCTTCCACCCGGCGGGCCATCCAGTGGTGACCGCCGATGGTTTCCAGCCACCAGATTTCATTTTCGTCGCTGAAGGCAATGCCGTTGGGTTCGTAGGTGCCGAATTCTTCCAGCAGCTTGCCCAGCCGTACCACGCCTTCCCGGGCGCTGCGGATGTAGGGCAGAACCAGAAGCACCAGGTCTTCCTCGCCGATGCCGCCGGGGATCTCCTTCTTGCCTTCCTTGTGATAGACCACGTAGGGGTCGGCGCCCAGCACTCTGGGGTTGGAGGTGATGGTCTCGGTGGCGGTCATGGCCACGTTGGCCGCGTTAATGCCGTTGGCCGGCCATACGCCGTTGGTGGGATTGATGCTGGGGTTGGAGGTGTAGCGCAGCGGATTGTCGGGCAGGGTAATGGTCAGGTGGGCAATCTTGCTCTTGTAAACCTTCTTCTGCTTGTCCGGGGTGACTACAATCAGTTTCTTTTCATCGAAGAAGCCGTCATCGTTGCGGGCGATCATGGTGGAGCCGTCGACGCTGGCTTTCTTTCCTACGAGTATGGTGGTACAGGGCATAATTTTTCTCCTTTGTATGTGAATTTTTGTTTTTCTTTTATTTTACACCCGCGGCGGCTCGGGACGCAGTATATTTTTTTTCGCGCAAAAATGATAAAATAAAAGAAAGTCCGGGGTTCGGACCCGGAAAACACAGCAGAGGTACTTTTTATGAAAGAAATATCCATAAAAGATTTTGACGGAATTAAAATCGGGCAGGCGGAAGACCTTTCCGCGGCTACGGGCATTACGGTGGTCTGGAGCGAAAACGGCTTTAACGCCGGTCTGGACGTGCGGGGCGGCGGTCCTGCGCTGCGGGAATCCGGTCTTCTGGACCCGCTGACCAACGAACACGCCATTCACGCCGTGGTACTGGCCGGAGGAAGCGCTTGCGGACTGGATGCCGCCGGCGGCGTGCAGCAGTATCTGGAGGAGCGGGGCATCGGCTACGACGTGGGGGTCACCCGGGTGCCTCTGGTCTGCCAGGCGGATAT
>JAZUDB010000050.1:0-1650 GCA_045639385.1 Anaerovoracaceae bacterium
GACCGCTTGGCCTCCGACTTTACCTTCAGCTGATACGTTGTCTCTACCTCGACGAAAAGCACAATCACCAGAAGTTCGACCGCAGCAAAGATGAGCAGAACTTCAAAGAATACTGTCTGGAAAAAGCAAATGAACGGATTCTGGAAGCTTTTCAAAAATCCTATCAGGACCCTCTCTTCAGAGATTTTTCTTCTTTGGCGGATGATACGATAAGCTCCAAAAAGAAACAGGATCTGAAGCTATATAATATGGAGAGGCAGCGCCTGCAGGATTTGCCTCAGTTCCAGGTGGTCCGGGAGCAGATTTGCAAGGTCGCAGGCATTCAGCCGCTGCTGTCGGAAAAACGCAGCATGGCCATCCAGACCCTGAAGGACTGGAAGGCAGCAAAAATGCCCGAGGCAGATTTTGCAAAAGTGAAAGAAAGCGTGGAAACCCTGCTGAAGGCAGATGCCTGCTACGCGGATCTGATTGCTGCCGAGAAGCTGCCGTTGGCAGGAGGCAGCCCCGTGACGGAAAAGGATCTTAACAGGCTGCAGGTCCGCATCAAAGATAACGAAGTCAAATCCTTAGCAGACACGCTTTTAGCTTGCGCCGGCACAAAGAAGCCCCTGGCGGTGAGCAAGGAAGAATTGCAAGTCGTACAAATGATGAAAGAACTGAAAAAACTCGGTAAAAAACCAACCCTTTTGGAAGAAGAACCCAATCTGATATAAATAAGGCGGAAAACGATATGGAAAAAACAATGCGGAAATTTAATATTGCAGAAACCGACGCTGCCGGCGTACAGAATTTTCAGGACTTTATCCTGGACAACGTATTTGCACAGATCGCGCAGCTGCCGGATCTGAAGGACGAAGGAATTATCGTCATCGGGGCGGTAGCGGACGGAAAGCCCGTGGGGGCTGCGGTGGCCCAGCTTTTCGAAGAGTACGAAATCTACATCCACAGCATCATGGTGGCGGACGAATACCGGAGGCAGGGCGTCGGCACCCAGCTTCTGCAGGAGGTTCTGAACGTATGCCTCATGGCCTACGACCCCGCCTTTATTTTCAACCCCCAGCACGACGAGTTCTTCGTTCACCTGGAATATGCCCTTCCGGAGCCGGAAAAAACCGATTTTGAGGACTTCCTGAAGGCCTTCGGCTTTGCGAAATTCTACGATTTCCCGGCACTTCACGCCTTCCGTTCCGACAGGCTTTCCGGCCTGGGAAAGAAATGCCCCGACGTGTCTTCCGTAATAGATGCCGAGGGCGCGGACCGGGAACTTATTGCAGACTTCTTCGAAGAAACCGGACTGTATCCGGACCCGGAGCTTTGCTTCTTTTCGGGTCCCGAGGAGGAACCCCGCTGCCTGATGATTGCCCAGCCTCTTGGTGACGGAACCTACCAGATTTCCGGCGTAAATACGGACGAGGAGATCTCCCGGGAACAGGACCTGCAGGATCTGTTCTTCCACATGATCTACGCAGTAGAGCAGAAGAACGATTCCTACACGCTGCTGGTCAACGAAATGCAGAACCAGGAAGAAGAGTTCTGGAAGCGCATTGCGGCATCCTGCGGGGAAACCATTTCTCACCGCGAAGCCGCTCTGGTGGTTAGCTTCGAATAAAAAAGCCCGGAGGCAAGCTTCGAATTAAAATACGGCTTACG
>JAZUDB010000051.1:0-10132 GCA_045639385.1 Anaerovoracaceae bacterium
CCGCAGGCTCCCAGCGATACCGCCAGAAGCAAAACCAAAATAATTGCAATAAACTTTTTCATGCAGGTCCCCTTTCCTGAAAAATCTTATATAATAAAACATATGAGCAGCACATCCGATACAATTGCATATTCCGAAATCTGGGCGGTTCCCATGGAACGGCTGGCAGACTTTTTTGCCCGGGAGGGCTGCCCGCTGACCGGCGGAGAATACCGCGGGGCACAGCTTCAGATCCGCGTGACCCCCTACGATATCAAAGTTCTCTGCGGCAGAGAAATGCCCCGCTGCCGGGTGGAAATATCCGGCGAAAAAGAGGCAGCGGCAAAGCTGCACCGGCGTTTCGAACTCACGTTCCTTTCCGCCGGCGGATGAGCCGTCAAGACCTCTATTCCACGATCTCCAATCTGCCTTCCACGTGGGCGTCCAGACCCTGATGGCAGGCAAGATATTCTTCCACGATATTGTTTACGGAAACCGCAACCACTCTTGGCTTGCGGTTTTTTGCTACCTCTTCCAGCGGCACACCCAGGAATTCGTCGAAGCTGTTGTAATGATAGTTCTGCACGCAGATCTTCAGCCGCTGTTCATCGGTGATATCTTCCCCGTTGAACTTGAATTCCAAAAGCTCGTGGGTCGTCTTATTGTACTTGATCCGCACGCCCTTGGAGAACTGATAGAACTCGGTTTCTCCCAGCCAGGCCTCGTCTCTTAAAATATGCATCACCATGCGGCGGAACTGTGCGCCGGTAACCTCCAGCATCCAGCACACGTCATCAAAAGGCGTATTTTCCAGCATGTCCTGGTATTCCACAATGGGACCCATCTCCTGCTTGCGGATGCTGCCGGAGCCGAAAAGCATAATGTCGAAGCTGGATTCGTCCTGCATAATGTCCGCGTACAGGTTGCCCATTTCGGTCTCCTGTTCCCGGCTGGGATGGGTCAGTTTGCGGGCAAAACGGGTGATGATTCTCTTATATTTCCGGTCGGTCTGATCCTTGTAGCGGTAAAGCATTTCCTCCATCAGCGGGTCCGGAATACAGTGCTCGCTGTCGATGGAATCCAGCTGCCAGGACCAGTCTGCAATGCGGCGCTCTTCCTCGTCGTAGGAAATCTCCAAACGTCCCGCAATGTCCGTGCCGGTACCGGCCTGCACGATGGAAATACCGTTGATTATTTCGGGCTTTTCCATAAAGCTGTGAGAATGACCTCCGATGATAAAGTCCACCCCAAAGCCCGGATCCAGCAGTTCCGCCAGCCTGCGGTCCGTTTCCAGACCCAGGTGCGAAAGCACGATGGTCATATCGGTGCTGGTGGTGCGGTAGTTGTCGCAGATGATACCGATTTCCTTCGCCGCCTGCTCCACGTCGATAAAGGAGCCGATGACCTTTTCCTGCCGGGCGCTGGCAATGACTTCGTCGGTCAGAATGCCGATGAACATAATCTTCATGCCGCCCACTTCCAGATTCAGGTAGGGCTCGAACAGACGCCGGTTGTTCAGGGTAACGAACAGATTGGCATTGATGATCGGGAAGGTGGCGCATTTCTCCAGGAAGAGCAGATGGGCCACACCGTAGTCCACTTCGTGATTGCCCACGGTGGCCACGTCCGGGTTCAGCAGATTGATCAATTCGATGGTGGACAGTCCCATGTATTCGGAGTCGATGATGGACCCCCGGAACATGTCGCCGGCGATGGCATAAACCAGGTTTTCATTTTCCGCCCGCTTCCGGTTCAGATAGCCGGCCAGCAGAGGAAGTCCGCCCACGTCCTTTCCGTCGATTTCCTGGGGGAGAAAGTCCCCATGCATGTCGTTGTTGTGAATCAGGGTCAGGTGTTTCATAAGCTTTCCTTTCTTCGCACTGCGAACACATAGGCGGCAGAAACGGCGGTGCAGAACGCTGCGGCGGCAAAGAAGGCTGCCGGAGCTGCGTTCCATCCGGTTTCCGGAGATTTTTTATGTAAGACGGTATAGAAGCCGTCGTTGATGTCATAGGTCAGTACCTGGAACTCCTGCGGCGTAATTTCTCCGACAACAAGCACCGGTACGGTCTGATAGCCGCAGCTCAGCTTTGCTTTCGGGCGGCCGTTTTCGGAGGTGAACTCAATATCCGGGAACAGCTCGTAGCGTTCCTTGATGAACAGATATTTTACATCCTCTGAAATATTGCCGTTTTCGTCCAGCAGATAGTCCGGCAGGATGTCTTTGGCAAGCTCCGCGGCGGCGTCGTTATTCTGTCCGATGCCCAGCGGATCTTCCGGATCCAGAGCGGAATTCTTTGTCATTTCCTTTCTGCCTTTGCGGTAAAAATCCATCATTTCCCTGGCCAGCTTGGCCTTTTCCTTTTCGCTGAGCGCGTCTTTTTCAAAGCCCGCCTCTTCCAGTCTTGCATCGATCAGTTCCAGGCACATCTGCTGCAGGCGCTCGTCGTCACAGCCTTCGGTCAGTCCCCAGTAAGCCGGGTCGACCAGATCCAGATCGTTGGGCTTTTCCGCCTCGGGAACGTCTATTTCCGGCGGCCATTCCAGGTGGGGCCAATCCTCTTCCAGTTCTTTATTGAGTTCCGCAAGGGATGCCAGCGGGTCATATCCTTCCGCTTCCGTCAGGCTCGCCTTGGGAACCAGGGATACGATAGTGTTAAAATCACTGACTGCAATCATTTCTTCTGTGTAGTAGAAACGATCCCGAATATAGGTCTCAACTTCGGAATAATTGTAGCGGTAGTCTGCAGGACCGGCAAACAGGGCCGCCTCGTCCTTAAACCAGTACCAGTGGCTCTGTCCGTAAAGAGCGGTTGCCAGCAGTACTTTATTGGAAGTAAGGTTTCCGGAAGCCGTGTCATAAACCGTACCGCAGACCTTTTCTCTGTGTACGATATAGTCCGGAGAAGCATTGTCCGGATAGTCCTTTTTCTCCGGCTTTAAAGTAGTTGTGGAAATGCCGGAATAGTCGTTGCCCAGAATGTTGTAGGCATTCAGTTTTACGCTGCCGTCCAGAGGCAGGGTCTGGGCTTTGCCCCAGCTGGTTACGATGTTTTCGTAATCCGTTACCCCGTAGGTTCCGGTATTATTTTCACTCAGATATTTGTGCAGATTGGTCACGCCGTTGTTTTTCAGCGTGTAGAAGAGCAGCATGGAATTCACGTCGCCAAGCTGCGTATAGTCAGAAGGAGTAAGGCCTCTTACCATGAACTTGAACCCGGTGGTTTTAAAGCCGTCGTAAACTTCTTTGTCGGTATAGATATGCTCCGTGCTTGCACTGACTCCGTTGCTGATGCTCAGTTCCGCATACCGGAGTTCTGTATTGGTCAGGTAAGAATAGCGGCCGTTGCCCGTCACGCAGTTCTTCAGAGCCTCATTCAGCCGGTCTTCCGTATCGCAGAAGCGCTTCATCGCAAGAAGCTTTGCAGAATCGGTAGTAGTGTCGGACATACCCAGCACGTTGGTTACAAAGGCACCGTAGGTACCGGTCTTTAAAATCATGCGGTTTAAGAAATCCTGCAGATCCTTGGAAACTTCGTATTCAAAGGCGTGGGTCAGATAGAAGGAGTTGAGCATGGCATCAATCCCCTCGCCCGCCGCCATCAGGTGACTGCAGTAGTTTGTGAAGTGGCTGTCTACCGCAATGGCAAAAGCAGCGTCCCTGTTGACCTCTGCGCAGCCGATTCTGTAAAGAAGAACGTTGACCGCATCCGCCGCAATTTTTGCGATTTCATCTTCGTCAATCTGATCTTTTCCTTCCGGCGTGAACATGGGCATATTGCGGGACTCGAAAGCATCGTAGTTTTCCGCATCCAATGCTGCCAGAATCCGGGTCTTGATGGCATCCGCCAGGGTCTTCTGATAGTTGTTTACGTTAAAGCTGTCCAGCGTATCCGGAATGCAGTCCGCTTTCAGAATAACGTAGGGAGCATCTTCCGGAATATCATCCGGAATGCCTTCGCCCGCAAAGGAGTACGGCTGTTCTTCGCCGTCCTTATCCTTAAGATAAATTAGGATAATCTGCGTGTTATCCATGCCGCCGGCCTTCCGGGCGCTTTCACTTTCATTGCGCCACCAGGCCTTAATACCGTTCAACAGCATTCCGTTATACTGATTCATCAGCTGGTCCATGCCGCTTTCCATGTAGTTGTACTGGAAACCTGTCCAGGAACTGCGAAGGTTCATGGCTTTCAAACCGCGGTTATTAAACTCGGAAGATGCCTGCATGGTGGTCATGGCGGTGGAGATGTTATCCAACTTGGAATCCATCTCGGCCATCTTCTCGTCTATAACCTTGATCTCATCCAGAATATTGGCAATGCCGCCCTTTATGGGGTCTTCCATCACGCCGATCAGCTTCAAAAAGGTAACGCTGCCGTTGATCACCCCAAGTGCGGTGCCCGCATAGCCGGCAACCTTCATGAACTCGGAAAATGCGCTGGCAATCTGCTGACCGGACTCAAATTCGTCCTTCAGCTCGTCGATCTTTCCCGTGGCTTCGGCGATGCTCTTCATCACCCGCTCGATGTCTGCGGAGGTCACAGGATCCGCTTCCAGACTCTCCGCAAAGGAGGCTGCCGGAAATGCGGAAAAAATCATCAGTGCCGCAAGCAGCACGCATGCAAATCTCTTCATAAAACTACCTCTTCTTATCAAAAGAGCCGAAACAGCTTGTGCTTCGGCTCCGTTTTTCATATTACATCACTGCGCAGCCCAGGGCGTAACCCAGGGTGCTCATAACGGCAATGGCAAGCACCGCAAAAATGCCGCCCCAGAGGAACAAATCTCTGGCGGAGGTCCTGCCGGAGCCGATGGCTACGGTATTGATGGTGCTCTGTGCCGCCGGGGTCATGTTGCAGATGGCCGCACCGAAGCCGATGAGGCACAGCAGCGCCGCCGGATTCATGGTGCCTGCGGGAAGTGCCGCCAGAATGGCTACCGCAATGCTGGAGACCACGGTGGTGGTAACGATGTTGCTGGCGAAATTGGTCTGGATGACCACCCAGGCGCAGAAGAACAGTACCAGCATGGCCGGAGAAAGTCCTGCCGCCACAGGGCCCAGAACGTCCGAGAGCCAGGCGGAAATACCGATGTTGGCATCGGTCAGGCAGCCGCCGATGAGGGTGGCGGTACCGGTCATGAGAATGGCCTCCCACATGACGCCCTTGGTAGCTGCTTCCCGGAAGCTGACCACGGTCTTGCCCTGCGGCTTGACCAGGAACAGCAGAATGCAGCCCAGAAGCGGCGGCATGGCAGTGGTCATGTCGTTGATGAATTTATACACCGCGGGCAGGCTGCCTTTGATCAGGCTGGGAGCCACCCACAGGACCACCACAAGGGCCACCACAGCCAGCGTGAATTTTTCCGCGGCGTCGGCCTTGGGTACGCTGCCCTTTAAAGCCTGGGCCTTGGCGGGATTTACTTCGCCGATGTCGTCGGGCTTAAAGAACAGTTTGAATACCAGAATCAGAAGTGCGGTCAGAACGATGCCGCAGGGAATACCCACCGCCATGTAGGCGAAGGGAGAAACCGTCCTGCCGAAGGCGGAGGCGTAAGCGCCCATGGCCAGCGTGGGCCACACGTGACCGATGGGGGTCATACCGGAAGACAGAGAAATGCAGAAGACCGAACCGATCATCAGCATGTTGGCGGTGCGGGAATTCTCCTTCAGTTCCAGCACCTTGTAGATTTCCTCCAGGAACGGCAGAAAAGCCACGAAGAGCACGCTGGGCGAAATGAACAGTCCCAGAAGCACCTCTGCCGCCAGCAGGAAGCTGACGAAATGCCAGGGACCCTTTGCGGCAATTTTATTGGTAATAAAGGCAATGGCGGTTCTCTTTACGAAGTTGGTCTTGCTGAGGGGGTAGACCAGAATAAAGGAGAACAACAGGAATGCCAGAGTGGAATTTCCGAAGGTTTTGGACAGAGTGCTGGTGAAGCCGTAGCCCGGAATCAGCGCCGCCAAAAACATAACGATAAAGCAGGGCCAGTCGATGGACACCCCTACCCACAGTACCAAAGAAGCAATAAACACGCCGATGGTGTACATGGCGGTGCGGGAAAGCCCTGCGGGACAGGGCAGAAACAGAAAGCCCAGCACCAGCAGTGCGGCAAATATCAGACTTAAGGTCTTTTTCTTATCTTTCGTCATTTTCTAACAAACCTTTCACGATTGCGGTATCCGATTCGTAAGGATCGAAATTTTTCCGGTGCATATAGGTGTCGCAGCCCTTGGCCAGCACCAGCAGCACGGTTTTGGGTGCGGCGTTCTTTACCGCCGCGGTAATGGCGTCCTTCCGGTCCGGAATGATTTCTCCGGCGCCGCCGAAACGCTGCAGATTGGCAAACACTTCGCTGCAGATGTCCAGCGGGTCTTCCAGATAGGGGTCATCCTCGGTAATGTAGCAGTAATCCGCGTATTTTGCAGCCACGGCAGGAAGGTCGGTGCGCCGCTCAAAACACTTGTTTCCGGGGCAGCCGAACACCGCTTCGATGCGGCAGTCCGGATACTCCTCCCGGGCGGAACTAAAAATCTTTTCAAAGGACAGCCCGTTGTGGGCAAAGTCCACGATGCCGGTAATCTGCTGTGCGGGACTGCGGAAAATTTCCATTCGTCCGGAAGCACGGGCATCCAGAAGTCCCTTGCGGATCTCCTCCGCACTGGCACCCAGTTCTTTGGCAAGAATGGCGGCCAGCGCCGCGTTTTCCGCGTTGAACAGGCCCGGCATGGACAGCTCAATGCGGCCCAGACCCGTCAGTTCAAAGACGGTTCTGCCCTCTTCCTTGCGCAGGTTTTCGATGCGGTAATCCGCGGAAGGATCGGTTTTGGAATATGTGATCATCTTCTGCAGGCTGCCGCTTTCCAGTGCCTTCCGGCAGGCGGCGGCAATTTCCGCTGCCCGGTCGCAGTCCAGGTTCACCGCAAAGGCTTCGCACTGGTCGATCAGGCGCAGCTTGGAGCAGAAATAATCCTCCAGATCGCTGTGTTCCTCCGGACTGATGTGATCCGGCGAGAAATTGGTAAAGGCCCCGATTTTGTACCGCAGGCCCCGGGTTCTGTCGTATTTCAGCGCCTGAGAAGAAACCTCCATGCCGGCGGTTTTCAGGCCGTTTTTGACCATGTTGGACAGAATGGTATTCAGTTCGATGGCTTCCGGCGTGGTCAGATGCGATTCCTCCAGCTTTTGGCCGTCGTAGTTTTCGATGGTGGAAATAAAGCCGAATTTTCCGCTGCCGCAGACCCCGGCATTTTCCATGATGCTGCGCAGGAAATACAGGGTGGTGGATTTTCCCTTGGTTCCGGTAATGCCCGCCAGCGTCAAATGGGCGGAAGGGTCACCGAAAAACGTTTTGGAATAATCCGCCATGGCTTTGCGGATATCCGGCACCGGAATGCAGGGAATGTCCACGCCGTAGTCCGTTTCGGACACGTAGGCTGCGGCGCCCTTTTCCATGGCACTCAGCAGATATTCTTTTTTAAAGCGGGCCCCCTTGCAGAAGAACAGCGACCCGGGAGTCACTGCTCTGGAGTCGGAGACCAGTGCGGTGTATTCACTCATTTCTGCCTGTATCCGTAATATCCTCAATATCGTAGTTTTCGAAATTTTCCTGCAGACTTGTCTCTTCGCAGCGAACCACCAGATTGCCGCAGGCCAGGTCAAAGAAGGCTGCGGTGATCATGGCCACGTAGACTCGCACCAGAAAGGAAAAGCCGGAAAGCAGCATGGGAATCGGCTGCGAATTAAAGGCAAGCAGTTCTTCCTGATAATTTTGGAAAACCACCTGAAATTCCTGCGTGGTCATGCCGGTAATGGCTGCGAAATCCAGCGCCGGTCCGTACATAGCGGAATAAATTGCGCCCGGCAGACTGGCCAAAATAAGCCAGCCGATAATCAGCTTGACATATTTCGCTTTATTGCCTTCCATCAGCGCCTGACTGGCAAGGACGCATTCGGAAGAATTGAATTCCGGATGGTCGGAAAGTACATGCAGTGCCAGCGCATCCCGAATGCTTTCGATAAAGCCGGGAACGATCAGCAGCAGGGTTCTGACCAAAACACGAATTTCGATCAAAAGCTGCGTACCGATGGCTTTCCAGCCGGAGTCAAAGGCGGAAGTTACGTGATCCACGTTTGCCTGTTCGCCGCGGAATACCGCGAGGAAGTAAGTGACCGTTCCCAGGCCCAGCACAATGCCCAGAAATTCGCCGGCAATGGAAGCAATATCGTTGACCAGCGGATTGGACGTAAAAGTGGAAATCAGAAATGCGGGGACGGAAGAAACCACGGTGCAGACCAGCATCAGCAACACGCATTTCCAGTACTGCCCTTTGTACATTCTCCGGGCCATAGCCCTAATCGTCCTGCACGGAAGGGTCACAATCGTCTTGTTCATCTCCGAAACCTCCCAATCGAATGCTTACATCATCCAGTTCGTAATCCAGACTGTTGGAAAAATCGTATGTATGCGCGGTATTTTCCAGCTTGGACAGCCGGTTTTCGCAGACCGCCTCCATGACGCTGCAGGGACTGCCGTCCACTGCCGCACCGTCGGCCCTGGTATACCACTCATGGAACTTGAACAGCTGCTCCGCATATTCTCTCCGGGACCGTTCGTTGTCCAGATCCCCCGCCAGCAGCTTCAGATTGTTCCAGATGCTTTCCACGATTTCAAAAGCGTCGTCGTGGTCATCCGGAAAAGCCTTTTCCAGCTCCGTAAAATAATTCTCGTTGATTTCCGCCACGGACTGTCCGTCTGCGCCGTACAGCACCGCGTAAAAATCGTCAAATTCAATTTCCTCCTGGCACTCGATCATTTCCGCGAACTGCTCGAAATAGCAGAAATCTTCGGAAGTATCGATTTCCAGAAGTTCAAAAAGTTCTTCCCGGTTCATTACAGGACGACCTCCTCCACCGGAATGTCTCCGAAGCCCAGATTTCCGGCCATGGTCACAAAGCCTTCCGTTCTGCGGCTGACGCAGATGCGCAGGGAGCCTTCCCGGTCTTCGTCTGCGGACATTTCGTGCAGATTCAGCATCATGGAAGACACTCTGGCCAGGCTTTCCGCCGGATCCACCAGCTTCAGTTCCGGATACAGCTTGAGAATGCAGTCCGCCACCAGCGGGTAATGGGTGCAGCCCAGCAGCAGGGTATCGATTTTATCCTCGTATACCAGCCCGTCCATGTATTCGTGCAGCAGTTTTTCCAGTTCCGGACCCTCGGTAATGCCCCGTTCAATGTAAACGGACAGTTCCGGGCAGCCCTTGTAGAAGATGGCAAACTTCTTTTTCAGCTTGTCGAAGGCCGCCTTGTGTACACCGCTTTCGATGGTCATGGGTGTGGCAATAATGCCCAGCCGGCTTTCCGTGGTGCAGACCCGGGAAGTGGCTGTAATGGACGGTTCGATAATGTTCTGGGTAATGGCCAGCGGCAGGGTTTCGTAGTACAGCGGAACCGCCACGGCGGACAGGGTATTGCAGGCCAGAATGACCATTTTCACGTCCTGTGCCTTCAGAAATTCCGCCACCTTTTTCTGCGCGGCGCAGATTTCTTCCGCAGTTTTGGTGCCGTAGGGCATGTTGGCGGTATCTCCGAAATAAATAATGTCTTCCTCCGGCATGGCTTTCCGGATGAAATCGATGCAGGCAAGTCCGCCTACACCGGAATCTACTATTGCAATAGGATTGTTCATCTGTATTTTTCTCCTAATAAAAAAACTCGCATATTTAGACATTTTATTATACGCCTAATGCGAGTTTTTATCAATATTTAGAGGAATCTGGACAGAAATTCCCGGGTTCTTGGATTCTGCGGACGGACGAAAATATCTTCCGGCGTTCCCTGTTCGCAGATGACCCCGTCGGCCATGTAAACCACGTGCTTGCTCACGTCACGGGCAAAGCCCATTTCGTGGGTCACCACCAGCATGGTCATGCCCTCTTCCGCCAGCGACCGCATGACAGCCAGTACCTCACCCACCATTTCGGGATCCAGGGCGGAGGTGGGTTCATCGAAGAGCAGGACTGCCGGCTGCATGGCCAGCGCCCTGGCGATAGCCACGCGCTGCTTCTGGCCGCCGGAAAGCTGCCGGGGCTTTGCGTTGATGTAAGGCGCCATGCCCACCTTGTCCAGGTAGAAAATCGCCCGGTCCCGGG
>JAZUDB010000052.1:0-6722 GCA_045639385.1 Anaerovoracaceae bacterium
AAGTTTAGTCAGATCTTTTCCGTGGAACATAACGGAACCGTTGGTAATTTTGCCGTTGGATTCCAGCATGCCGGTAAAGGTCTTGGTAAATACGGACTTTCCGGATCCGGATTCACCTACGATGGCGAAAGTTTCGCCGTCATACAGGTCCAGGGACACTCCCCGGATTGCGGTAAGATAACTGTCTCTTACACGGAATTGTACTTCTACGTCTTTTACGGATAAGACAACATTCTTTTCTTCTGCCATAATATTGCCTCCTCCCTATAAGTGGGTACGCGGGTCTGCGGCGTCTGCCAGCTTCTGACCTACCACGTACAGTGAAATCGAAATAATTGCCAGTACGGATACCGGAATCCAGAACAGATGCGGATAACCCTTCATGAAGGATGTGTACTGAGAAATCATTTTACCTAAAGATGCATATTTTGCACCCAGACCAAGTCCCATGTAGGAAAGGAATACTTCGTAAGAAATATAGGACGGGATGGTTCTGGAAATGTAAGTCATGATTACGGAAATCAGGTACGGGAGAATGTTCTTGGTGATCATGGTCCAGGTTCTGGTACCCAGGCACTTGGATGCCAGGTTGTATTCTCTGTCTCTGATAATCATTACCTGCGTTCTGATGAAGTAGGCTACAAAAATCCACTCGGTACAGGTCATGGTGAAAATCAGCGGTTTCATACCGGAACCGAGAACGTAGGACAGAATCATAGCCAGCAGCAGGAAGGGAACGTTGGAGATTACGTTGTAAACTTCAATCATCCACTTATCCATCTTCTTGGAGAAGCCCCAGAGTGCGCCGATGGGAATACCGATCAGCATATTGATGGCTGTAGCTACGAAACTTACGATGATGGAGTTTCTGGCACCGGCCCACACCGCGTCGAATACTTCATTACCAATATTATCGGTACCGAAGGGGTGTTCCCAGCTGGGCTTAAGGAAGTGCTTATCGTACTCCAGAATGTGCTCGGGATCTACCGGAGAATAACCGGAGAAACTGGGCTGAATCAGGGTAAAGCCAATCAGAACCAGCAGGAAAATTGCGATGATTACGGTTACCTTATTGCTTACAAATGTACGCCACACGGATTTCCAGTAGGAATATCTGGGTGCGGCAATATGTTCGGATTCATGTTCGTCAAAGGCGGCAAACTCGAACAGATTATCGTTATTATTCTCTGTCATTAGGATCTACCCTCCTTCTCAGAAAGTGAAATACGCGGATCTACCTTTGTCAGTACAATGTCTCCGGCAAGAACGGACAGAACCGAAATTGTGGAGAAGATAAAGGTAAGAGCAACAATCATGGTGTTGTTGTACTGATTGATTGCATTCGGAAGCATCTTTCCCATACCGCCTACAGCGTAAATGGATTCTGTGATGATTGCGCCGGTAATGCATCCTGCCAGAGAAGACGGGATACCCTGTGCGATAGGAATGATAGCATTCTTGAATATATGGTTGTTAAAGATCTCTCTCTGGTTGAGACCCTTGGCTTTTGCGAACTTAACGTAGTCGGAGTTCATCTGGTCTACCACGTATCTTCTGGTCCACAGCATCAGAGAAGAGATGGAAGGCAGAGCCAGAGAAATAATCGGGAGAATCCAGGACGTAATGTCCGTAGCACCCTTAGTGGTAAACATGGACGGAAGTCCGAACAATGTGGTTCCGAGATAACGGAACAGATAGATATATGCCAGTGACGGAACAGCGATGATAAAGATGATGTAGAACATACCCAGTTTATCTACCAGCTTGTCCTTGTTTCGTGCCATGGCAACACCCACCGGAAGACCGATTCCATAGGAAAGAACCAGAGCCAGAATACCCATGATGAAGGATGTTCCGATCATGGAAGGTTGATTCTTCTTGGTGGAATAGTTTGCGTAGTGATCCACAAACTTGTTCTGATCCAGGTGGTCAATAATCGGCTTATAAGTAAGAGAACCGAAGATAATGCCGGAATTACCGGAATTGCCTGTTTCGTAAGTAACAGGACGCTTTACTTCTTCGCCCTGAGACTGGAACAGGACAGTCATAACCTGCAGTCCCTGGAATGTCGGATAAGAGCTTCCGAAATTCAGCTTAATGATGTTCTGATGGATCCATGGGAAATTGGTATCCGTATAAAGTAAATATTTGTGAGTTGTTCCGCTGCCGATAAGGGCTACTCCGCCGGAGGGTGTAGTACCGAAGGAAAGACCTCTCTTCAGATTGGGGTTATTTGCGTCCTTTACAGACCACGGGGTGTCGATAACAATCAGATTTCCAAACCATCTTCCGAGACGTGTTAAAAGAGGCACATCCTTATATGCATAGAATTTGCCTGTTTTAAAAGTTTCGATAGTATAGCCTTGTGCAGTATATTTATCGACGAATTCCTTGCTCTCTTTGGATGTCGGTTCCAAAGCGGCAATCATTTCCTCCGAACCTGCTTCATAGAACTGACTGCAGTAATCTACAGTCGTAAGATAATCTAAATAACCGAGCTTTTCCCACGTACTATATACATACTCGGTTTTTTCATCCGGCTTTGAGCCCAGCTTTCTGTAGACTTCATCCTGGAAGAAGATGTTTTCTCTCGGTATCAGTGAGTATACCATGACGAAAACAATTACCATGATGATAACAACAGAAAGAAGAGATCTCAGCAAACGCTTGAAGATATAACCCTTCTTCATACAACAACTCCTTAATAAGCGGAAAACTGAGGGCTGAAGAGAACCCTTCAGCCCTCAGTAGATTTTTTAGTGAACCAGTTTATTTCTTATAAACTACTTTCCCTGTAACCAAGCTTCCTTAGCTGCATTGTAATCTGCTGCGGTAACCGGAGCATCAAGGATTTCCATGTACTTGAAGTACGGAACTGCATTGTATGCTGCCTGGCCGTAGAGACCATATGCTGCGGAGAACGGCTTAACCTTGGAGATTGCAAGGTTTGCACCGCTTGTGGAATAGGTTCTGTAAATTCCGTTTACGAAGAGGATAGCTTCAGCCTTAGCCATCAGCTTGATTCTTTCGTCGCCTGTTGCTGCGTCAGCTTCATCAAGAGCCTTGTTGAAGTCCATGAGTCCGATTGTTTCGAGAGCGTTCTTCATCTGGTCGTTCTGTCCGTCAACTTCAAGGTTAACGCCGGAGTATGCCAGCATATCGCCATCGATCGGGTCGAAGCAGTGGAGGTATGTGAGCGGATCGCCGTAGTCAGGACCCCAGCCAGCACCGAATGCAACGTCGATGGAGTTCTGGTCGCCTGTAGCGATGGAGTAGAAGGAAGAGTAGTATGCTGTCTGATCCTTGAAGTATACGAGGTTGATGTTTACATAGTCACCGATTGCATCTTCAATGGACTTCTTTGCAGCAAGACCGGAGTTAACATTGTTTGTAGAGGTTTCGAGTACCGGGTAATCGAGTACTACCGGCCATGTGGTAACCTTGTCTCCGAGTTCTGCCTTTGCCTTTTCAGCAAACTTCTTTGCGAGGTCCGGGTTGTACCATGCATCCTGACCGTCGTTCAGGTTGATTCCCTTGAATTCCGGTTCCATCTCTTCGATGTAGGATGTGAGGAGTGCACCATAGGATTCGCCTGTGGATGTTGCTGCGAATGTGTAAGGAACGAGTGTGTTTCTTGCAGCATCAAGAGCTCTTTCTTCACCCTTGGATACAGCCTGAGTTGCCTTTGTGGAGTATGCGGAGTAAACAGCAAGTCTGAAGTTTCTGTTCAGGATAGCTTCTCTGCATTCTGCCTGTTCCTTTTCGTTCTTTGTGGTTGTTACTACGGACGGATCGTTGTAGAGAGCATAGGAAGCTCTTGCCCAGTTGAATGCGCCCCAGTAAGAAGTAGCAGTTGTCATGCTCTTGTACTGGTTGTCCTTGTAGTCAGCATCAGCCTTAGCAACGATTTCCGGATAAGAGGAGTTAACAGATGTGGATGTAACTTCGCCTGCGCAGAACATGTTGAAGTTCTGTGTCGGGTCGGAACCGTCTGTGAATGCTACGGTTACGTCTGTTACATGAACATTGTCCTTATCCCAGTAGTTTGCGTTCTTTGCGAACTTAACTTCCTGGTTTGCTACGAGGGATGTCAGTGTGTAGCATCCGTTGTAGAGGATGGAGTCCGGTGTAACTGCACCGAAGTCTGCGCCCTTGGATTCGAGGAACTTTGCGTTGATCGGCCAAAGGATGGAGTATGTTGTCATACCATCGAAGTAGCCGCAGCCCTTTACGAGGGTGTAGGTCAGTTTCTGGCCTTCAGCCTTGATGCCAACATTTTCCCATGTTCCTGTTCCGTTAACGAAATCGTCAAGTCCAACGATGAGTCCCTGTACCAGACCGAGTGTTTCGGATCCGGATTCTACAGCGTGCTTGAGACCTGTTACGAAGTCTTCTGCGGTAACGTCTGCATAAACTTCACCTTCGTTTGTAACCCACTTTGCATCCTTACGGATGTTGAATGTCCAAACGGAAGCATCTGCGTTGGATTCCCAAGTTTCTGCCATACCGGGAACCAGTGTGCCGTGGCTGTCCTGAGTCAGAAGACCTTCGATGAAGTTGGATGTGTAGTCACCGTTGGAGGACTTGTTGTTATAAACATAGTCCAGAGTGGTGATATCGAAGGTATCGATCATGGAGTAGCTCATGGCTTTTTCTTCCGGCTTCTTTCCGCAAGCTGCCATGGAAACTACCATGAGTGCAGCAAGGAGGATAGCCATTGCCTTTTTGAATGTTTTCATTTGATAGACCTCCATTAATGTCTAATAAATATAATACCTTTTTATACATTGAATCCGCAAAAATGTCAATACTTATTAACAATTTTCACATTAAAATCTTGTTTTAATTGAACAAATTCGCAGCAAAATCCTTGTAATCCGCCGCATTGCGTCCGCAGAAGCGAATTCTTTGATGCTGTGATAATTGTCTCCGCCCGTGGGAAGATTGGGGCACGGAAGACCCTTAAAGCTTAATGTGGCACCGTCCGTACCGCCCCGGATGGGACTGGGATGGATGTCTACACCCTCTGCCCGGAAGGCTTCGGCAGCCCGTTCCACCACGTACATGCAGGGTTCAATTTTTTCTTTCATATTATAATAACTGTCTTTTACCAGAACTTCCGCAGTTCCCCTGCCGTACTTTTCATTCAGATAAGAACCTATCCGCAGTACGTAATTTTTCCGGGCCTCGAACTTTTCCCGGTCGTGATCCCGGATAATCATGACAATCTCCGCTTCGCTCTCGTCGCCCTGCATACCGGCCACGTGGTAGAAGCCTTCGTAGCCTTCGGTGTGCGCCGGAGCTTCTGCCGGCGGCAGCATGGATATATATTCATTTGCCAGCAAAATTGCATTTTTCATTTTGTTTTTTGCGCTGCCCGGATGAATGTTCAGGCCGTGAATGTGCACCTTGCAGGATGCCGCGTTGAAGTTTTCGTACTCCAGTTCGTCAATCCGGCCGCCGTCCAGGGTGTAAGCGTATTCTGCGGCAAATGTCTTCAGGTCAAAGAGGTCCGCCCCCCTGCCGATCTCCTCGTCCGGGGTAAAGCCCACGTAAATGGTACCGTGGGGAATTTCCGGATGAGCAATCAGTTCTTCCATGGCGGTGACGATTTCCGCCGCGCCCGCCTTGTCATCCGCACCCAGCAGCGTGGTTCCGTCGGTAACAATCAGTTCCTGTCCCCGGTAGAAATCCAGGTCGTACTCCTTCGCGGAGATGGAGACTTTGTCATTCAGCACAATATCGCCGCCCTCGTAAACAAAACGCCGGGTTTTGATATCTTTGCCCGGGGCGTCCGGAGAAGTGTCCATATGGGCGATAAAGCCGATGGGGGTCTCGTTCTCGCAGCCCGGGGTGGCCGGCAGATAAGCGTAAACGTAACCGCGCTCATCCATGTGCGCATCGCAGAGACCGATTTCCGCCAGTTCCGCCGCGATATATTTTCCCAGTTCCAGCTCCTTGGGCGAAGAGGGACAGCTTTCGCTGTACTCGTCCGAAGTGGTTTCAAAGCTGACGTACTTTAAAAATCTTTCAATGATATCCATAGCAGTTCCTTTCTTGCACTACACAAACTTCTTGAAAATCGCGGTGTTGCCCGCACTGATCACGGCCTCGGCATTTTCTCCGATAGCTTTGCAGAGGTACAGATATTCGTCCTGCCCGCCCTGCACGTGAGGTACATTGTAGGCCCCCGCATCGGAGCCGCAGGCAATTTTCACGCCCATCTCCGCCGCCTTGCCGATCTTAGCCATGTGTTCTTCAAAGATCCGCTCCGTCACAGCCTTCGGATAGCGGCTGTCCGCCAGCAGATTGCCCACGGTGGAGACGGTGGGTACCCAGATGGTTCCCCGCTCCGCCATTTCGATCAGGCAGTCATTGTTGAGGTAAAAACCGTGTTCGATGCTGTCCGCCCCGTATTCGATGGCCGCCTCGACGTAGCGTTCCTCGCTGGCATGGGCCATGACGGACAGACCCTGATCGTGACCCACGTGGATCATTTCCTTAATGGTTTTCGCATCGGGTCCCTGGTAAATCATCTTTCCGTATTGATCGAAATCCACGATGCCGGACACCATGATTTTCAGAAAGTTCCCCTTTTTCGCTTTGACTTCCTTCACCAGCCGGTAAAAATCGTTTTCGTATTCGAAGGCTTCCCCGATGAATTTGCCGTAGCAGCCGGCTTTGCAGATGGGAAACACCGGCGTCATGTAATTAATACCGTA
>JAZUDB010000053.1:0-2356 GCA_045639385.1 Anaerovoracaceae bacterium
GGAACCAATGACTGGATTTATTTCATGATTATGATCATTATGGCTTTCCTTATGGGACTGATTGGCTGCGTTATGAGTACCACAGCGGATTTGTTCCGGGCGAAGGATAATGAGTTTTTGTTATCTATGCCGATTCCGCCGTCAAAAATCCTGCTGGCCCGTATGATCAGCGTTTATGTTATTGGATTGATTTATGAGCTGATGGTAATTTTCCCGGCAGTTCTGTATTATTGGATTTTCAATAAAGCGAGCGTACTGTCTATTATCTTTAGCGTTCTGGGAATTTTTGTTTTAGGTTTCCTGGTGCTGGCCATTTCCTGCCTCATTGGTTGGGTTATCGCCCTGATTATGTCCAAACTGAAAAATAAAAATTTCATTACGGTGATTGTTTCCGTTGTATTTATTGCTGCAGTCATGTATCTGAGATTCCGGATGGATGCGCTGATTCAAAATTTGGCAGAAAATGCCCTAAGTATCGGTGAATCCATGAAAGGCTGGGGCTACCCAATTTATTGCCTGGGTAAGGGAATGTGCGGAGACATCGTAGGCTTCCTGGTATTCACAGCCATGACAGCCGTAATTTTCGGAGTGGTTTATTACTTTATGACCAAGAGCTTCCTGAAAGTTGCTGTTACGAATAATGCAGGATCCAATAAAAAATATAACGCTTCTCAGATTAAGACGGCAAAGCAAAGCGCTGCCTTAAGAAGAAAAGAGATGAAGAGATTTACTTCCAGCCCGACCTACATGCTGAACTGTGGCTTAGGATTGCTATTCTTCCTGATTGCAGCGGTTCTGGTCATTGTGAAGATGGGGGAAGCCCGGGAGATTCTTGGCGCATTGAAGGAAACGGTTCCGGAGTTTGCCAACATGGTTGCGGTATTGGCAGTTTTTGCTGTTTGCCTGCTGTCTGCTTTTGTCGATATTGCAGGACCATCCGTTTCTTTGGAAGGCCCGAATATCTGGCTACTGCAGTCCATGCCGGTTGACCCATGGGAGATTTTAAAGGCGAAAATTTATAACCATTGTATTTTAACACTGCCACCGGCAACATTCTGCACCATCGTTTTGTGTATTGCCATCCGGGCAGATGTACTGAACTTTATTTTGTCGATTTTATGCGTCGATCTTTACATCATTATGACCGCAACCTTCCAGGTATTCTTAGACCTGAAACGGCCGATGCTGGATTGGGTTACGGAAGTACAGCCGATTAAGCAGAGCGTGTCCGTTCTGATCGATATCTTTGCCGGAATGCTTCTGTCCGCAGCATTAGGAGCGTTGTTTTTCTTGCTTTATAACTTTATCAGCAGCGCGGTTTATCTGATTCTCTGCCTCGTAATTTTTGCAGTGATTACCTGGATTCTCCTTCGTTGGCTGAAAGGAAAAGGAAGAATCAAATTTGCAGACTTGTAATCTGTAAACATTCATGATATTATAAATACAAACATACGTTCGGGACAAAAAGACTAACTCTTTTTGTCCCTTTTGCACCCAACAATTTTAAGGACTATGGAAGAGAAGCGACAATACATCTGCATCGATCTGAAATCTTTTTACGCTTCGGTAGAATGTGTGGAAAGAGGACTGGATCCTTTTACGACAAACTTAATCGTGGCAGACCCGACCCGGACGGATAAGACCATCTGTCTGGCGGCTTCTCCTGCCATTAAAAAATTAGGTGTTCCCAACCGATGCCGGGTGTTCCAGATTCCAAAAAATATCAAATACATTATGGCACCGCCTCGGATGCAGCTGTATTTAGATTACAGCGCGAAAATTTACGGCATTTATCTGAAGTACTTCGCTCCAGAGGATATCCATGTATATTCCGTAGATGAGGCTTTTATGGATGTGACCCACTACTTGTCCCTTTATAAGAAAAACACGAAGGAATTGGCGGTTACGGTCCTGAACGACATAAAAGATACCTATGGATTAACGGCTACCTGCGGTATAGGCACCAATTTATATCTGGCGAAAATCGCGTTGGACATTACGGCAAAGCATGCGGCAGATTTTATTGGGGAGCTGGATGAAGAAAGCTTTAAGGCTACTTTGTGGGACCATCTGCCGCTGACGGACTTTTGGATGATTGGAAGAGGTACCGTAAGCCGCTTGGCGAAGGTGGGAATTTTTACCATGCGGGACATCGCTATGGCGGATGAATATCTCCTGTTCCGCCTTTTCGGCGTCAATGCGGAACTGATTATGGACCATGCCTGGGGCTTGGAGCCAACTACCATCGCAGACATTAAAAAATACAAAACGAAGTCCACCTCAATTTCAAGTGGACAGGTTCTTACAAGGGATTATAATTATAAAGAATGCAGATTGATCGTAAAAGAGATGTGCG
>JAZUDB010000054.1:0-4599 GCA_045639385.1 Anaerovoracaceae bacterium
ATTTACGAAAACCTGGTAAAGCTGGGGCTGGTGGTGTCCATCAACACCAACGCCTCTTTGTATAACGAGGAGCTGCGGGCACTTTTTGCCAAGTATCCGCCCTCCAGACTGAACGTGACGCTTTACGGCGGCAGCGAGGAAACCTATAAAAATCTCTGCGGCAACGCTTCCTTCGAAAAGGTGGTAAATAATCTGCGGCTGATGAAGGAAGACGGGCTGCAGGTGCGCCTGAACGTGTCGCTTACGCCCTATAATGTGGCTGATATGGCGGCCATCGACCGCATTTCCCGGGAAATCGGGCTGCAGGCCAAGGCTGCGTCCTACATGTACCCGCCGGTACGGGTCAGCGGCGAAACCGGAACCAACTGTGCCCGCTTCTGCGCGGAAGCGGCCGGGCTGACCATGGCAAAGTGGAACGCTCTGCGGGAAACCCGGGAACGCTACATTCTGAAGGCGGCGCAGATCCAGGCCCATCAGGGGGCGGACATGCTGGATAACTGCGTGGAAGACAAGGAGCAGGAGGGAGTGCGCTGCCGGGCGGGCAGAAGCTCTTTCTGGCTTACCTGGGACGGCCGTATGACGCCCTGCGGCACCATGGATGTGGACGCAGAGTATCCGGTAAAAGACGGATTTTTCAAGGCATGGGAGGGTGTGCGCGCCAGAACGGCGGCCATCCGTCTGCCGAAGGAATGCGCGGTGTGCGCCGACCGGGAAGGCTGCGGCGTCTGCGCATCCGTGTGCAAGGGCGAAACCGGCGCCTTCGATCAGAAGCCGGAATACATGTGCGAAATGATGCGGAGTCTCCGCGAAAATACAGTAAAAATCGCAGAAGAGATGTGCGGCGATGCGGCGCTTGCGTCCGCTGCGGAAGAGATTGCGGATCGTATAAATGCTGCAGCTGCGGGACGTAAGACCCCGGAACAGGAGGAAAACAGGAGCGCCGCAGCGGAACAGGAGGAAAAGAAATGAAACTGAAACTGGACTTTATCAAAAGAGAAATTGCAGGCGAATTTTTCCTCGTTCCCGTGGGCGAGGCGGCTAAGCAGTACAGCGGTCTTTTTGCCATGACCGAAGTGGCGGCCTTTATCTGGGATAAGCTTCCCGAAGCGGCCGATGATGCGGCAGTGGTAGACATGGTTCTGGCGGAATACAGTGACGCACAGACCCCGGCAGAACAGGCTGCAGACCGCAAAGAAGCCGAAGCCGACGTAGCCGAATTTCTGGGCGTCCTGCGCAAGATGGGGATACTGTAATAATCTTGATTTGGTGCAAAATCATTGTTTTGATAAACTTGATTTGGTGCATCTCTTATGAAATTGCATACAATTTACAGGCGGGAGCGATGCTCCCGTTTTTTATTTGAAAAAATGGTTTTGTTTTGCTTGAAACAAGATACAGGTTGGACAAAATGCGTGGATGAAAAGTATGAAAAATGCTGAAATTCCAACGCGGAAAAGTGTTATAACTTCTTTGGGACGGGTCCCACGGCAGGGGATGATTTCACCCAGAAACTGACTTCGACGGGTAATGGGACCAGTCTTCTTTGGAAGCTTTCACCCAATCGTTGCTTAGGGGATTGCCTGGGTACATTTTTTAGGGTCTATGGAGGTTGAATCTAACATTTTTCTGTGCCCAGGCGCTGTGTTTTACATTGCTTGGGTGAAAATTTTTGGGGAAAGAGCATTTTTTATGTGCCCAATTCGTTCTTCGAAGCTTGATTGGGTGAAGACTCTTATTTTCGCCTGTGCCCAAAGTGCGTTCTTAATGGTATTTGGGTGAAACATCCAAGTTGATATGGTGCAAACATATGCCCAAGTTCAGCGCAGATGCTCGATTGGGTGAAACTCTCTAATATCTCAAAAAAAGCTTTACTTCATCGCTTTATCGTGGTAAAGTATTAAAGCATCAAAGCAATAAACAAAGACAGAAATACGTGCAGGGCACGGAAAGGATACAAAATGGCTGGTTTTCATAGTGACTCGGTGGACAGACTTTATAAGGTCATTGCCGCGATTTCGTCCGAAGCGGAATGTGCAGCGTTTTTCGAAGATCTTTGCACCATAAAAGAGCTGCAGTCCATGGCGCAGCGACTGGACACGGCGCTTTTGCTGGATCAGGGCGAAAGTTATCAGAAAATCGGAGAGCAGATCGGGGTCAGCACGGCAACCATCAGCCGGGTGAACCGCTGCCTTACCTACGGAGCCGGAGGGTACCGGACCGCAATCGACAAAATGAAAGGGCAGGAGGATGCCGCGAAGGCATAGTCACAGCCTGCAGGACGAAATAAAATGCAGATTAACGATTCTGTTCTTTGGAACAGCGAAAAAATTATATTCGGACTCCGGAATCTGTTCTGGACCAGAGGCTACGCGCCTTACCGCATGAGCAAATTCGAAGAGTACGATCTTTACGCGAAAAATAAAGAATTTCTGGTGTCGGACAACGTGATTACCTTCACCGACACCGGGGGAAAGCTGATGGCATTAAAGCCGGATGTGACACTTTCCATCATCAAGAACACTGCGGATGACCCAAACGCCGTTCGCAGGCTTTTTTATAACGAAAATGTGTACCGGGTGTCCGAAAGCACCGGGGCGTTCAAGGAAATCATGCAGTCCGGGGTGGAGTGCTTCGGCGGCATCGGCGAAGAAGAAGTCTTTGAGGTGCTTTGCCTGGCGGCGGAAAGCCTGCGGCTGATTTCCGAGGACAGTGTGCTGGCGGTCAACTGCCTGGGCACGGCGCAGCCGGAGTCCCAGACCGCGGAAGTCCCGCAATCGGCGAATGCGAAGGCATCTGATTCATCATACCGCAGCCTGCTGGCGCGGCTGGCGGCATCGCCCTACGCGGACATGATCCGGGAGGATGCTTCCGTTTCCGGCGACGATAATTACTACAACGGCATCGTGTTCCGGGGTTATGTGAAGGACGTTCCCACGGCGGTGCTTTCCGGCGGCCGCTACGACAAGCTGATGCGCAAGCTGGGCCGCCGCTCCAATGCCATCGGTTTTGCGGTGTACGTGGATGCGCTGGAACGTTTTGACCCAGAAAAGGCCTCCGGCGAAGATTCTTGGCTGAACGTGGCGCTGCCCAAGGGACGGCTGGGCGAGACGGTCTACGATCTCTTTGCCGACGCGGGCTTTGACTGCCCGGAGCTGCTGGATCCAAAGCGGAAGCTGGTGTTTGAGAATCCGGAAAAGAAGCTGCGCTTCTTCTGGGTCAAGCCTTCGGACGTGGCTATTTACGTGGAGCGGGGCGCGGCGGACATCGGCGTGGTGGGCAAGGACATTCTGCTGGAGCAGGAGGCCGACGTGCTGGAACTTCTGGACCTGCAGCGGGGCTGCTGCTTTATGGCGGCGGCGGGACCGGCGGACACCGATCCGGACCGGATCCAGACCCTGCGGGTGGCCACAAAGTTCCCCCACATCGCCCGGAAATACTACCAGGCGAAGGGCAGGGACATCGACGTGATCAAGCTGAACGGTTCCATAGAAATTGCCCCCATTCTGGGCCTGTCCGACATCATCGTGGACATCGTGGAAACCGGCACCACCCTGCGGGAAAACAAGCTGGAGGTGAAGGAGCGGATTGCGGACATTTCCGCCCGGCTCATTGCCAACAAGTCCGCATACAGTTTTAAGAGCGGCCGGATGGATGCCCTGAAGGAGGGGCTGGCCCGGGCCGGAGCGGAGTAGGACGGGCAGCAGGACGGACAGATTTGCCGGCAGCTCGGCAGGAGAAAACAGAGGATAAAAATGATCAGAATATATAAATACGGCGAAGTAAAGAACGAAGAAATTTTCGTCAGAACCGCCCCGCAGATCGACGTGGAAGCGGTGGTCGGGGAAATTATCGACAACGTAAAAAAGAACGGTGATTCCGCCGTTTTTGCCTATAATAAGCGCTTTGACGGGGCAGACCTGGACAGCCTGGAAGTTTCTGCGGCGGAAATCGACGAAGCGGCGGCTTTGGTAGACCCGAAACTGCTGGACATCATGGAGCGGGCAGCGGTCAACATCCGCAGATTTCATGAAAAGCAGAAGCGCAGCAGCTTTATCATCAACGACGAGGACGGCATCCTGATGGGTCAGAAAATCATTCCCGTGGACCGGGCGGGCCTCTACGTGCCCGGCGGCACTGCAGCCTATCCCTCCACGGTGCTGATGGATTCCATTCCGGCGAAGATCGCCGGGGTCCGGGAACTGGTCATGGTGACCCCTCCCGGAAAGGACGGCAAAATTAATCCCGTGATCCTGGCGGCGGCCAGGGTGGCGGGGGTGGACCGGATTTTTAAGGTGGGCGGGGCACAGGCCATTGCGGCGCTGGCCTACGGCACCGAGACCATTCCCCGGGTGGACAAGATCGTGGGGCCCGGCAACGCCTTCGTGGCAGAGGCCAAAAAGCAGGTCTTCGGCAGGGTCTCCATCGATATGATTGCGGGGCCCAGTGAGATCCTGATCGTAGCCGACGGAAAGACGAATCCGGCGGTGGCGGCGGCGGATCTGCTGTCTCAGGCGGAGCATGACAAGATGGCCAGCGCGGTGCTGGTCACCGATTCTGCGGCGCTGGCTCAGGCGGTATCCGCGGAGCTGGAGCGCCAGA
>JAZUDB010000055.1:0-1708 GCA_045639385.1 Anaerovoracaceae bacterium
AAGGCGTATCAGCTGGCACGCTACAACTGCCGGCCTTATGCGAATATTACGGTGGTGCGCTCGGACCTGTTCGAGAAGCTGGAAGGTCCCTTCGACGTCATCGTGACCAATCCGCCCTACATTGCGGAAAAAGACCGCAGCTGGATGCAGCGGGAGGTAAAGGATCACGAGCCGGAACTGGCGCTGTTCGCCGGCGAGGACGGTCTGGACATCATCCGCCGGATCCTGGCAGAAGCGGGAAATTACCTGGCGGAGGACGGTCTGTTTCTGATGGAAATCGGTGAAAAACAGACGGAGGAAGTGCTTCGCCTGGCAGCCGAAAGCGGCCTATTCAAAGAAATTGCGGTAAAAAAGGACCTGGCCGGCCTGGACCGCTATTTAAAGGCAAGAAAAAAATAAAAAGTGCTTGCCCTTGCCCTTTGGCTGTGCTATTATGATTAAGCGTTTTTATCAAGAGATTAAGGAGGAGAATAAAATGAAAGAGAAAATCCATCCTGTATATATGGACTGCAAGGTTACATGCGCTTGCGGAAACACATTTATGACAAAGTCCAACAAGCCGGAAATCCGTCTTGACGTTTGTTCCGAATGCCATCCTTTCTTTACAGGTCAGCAGAAGTTCATCAACCGTGGTGGACGTGTTGAAAAGTTCAAGCAGAAGTACGGACTTCAGTAAAGAAATCAGCTGTAAAATCAGAAAACAAAAACCGGCCGTTTTATTGTGCCGGTTTTTTTATTAAAACTATGGAATTTAAAGTCATCCGGGGCGGAAAAGACCCCGACAGCAAATATATTTTCGTATCCGGCGCCGTCACCGACACCCGTCTGATGGGGGTGCTGGGGCTGCACATTCACTGGCAGAAGCAGCTGGAATACACCGACGAACCGGTAAACCTGCACCAGTTCTACTATTTTGACGTGGAGGAACTGGGGCTGGACAGCATAAAAATCTGCGACACCGACAGCGATGCCGATGTGGAAAAAATGCGCAAAAGCTGCTTCGGCGGCCTGGGGGCGGTCATGTGGCAGGTCACGGAAAAGGAAGCCCGGTATCTGGTGCAGTACTTCGTCCGCGATACCCTGGTCAAAAAGCAGCCCCTGGTTCCGGAGGCGGAAGAAATCAAATTCATTACCGCGGAGCCGGTCACTCTGTCCGAAGAGGAGCTTTCCCGGCTGAACCGGAAGATGTGCACCTTAATCAAGACCGATTACGGGGTGGTCAACTACTACCTGATGCGCTGCTTCGGCAAGGATCCGGAAGGGGCGGCTCTGCTGAAAGACCCGGCGGCCCCGCCGGAAAATTTCGACGACGTTTCGCTGCGGCGCCACGCCACCTTCCTGCAGAACAACATCGAGGAATTTACCGACGAAAACGGCCGGCTTACCTATCTGTCGGAGTCTCTGGTGGAGAGTGAAAACGGTCACAGCATCGTGCTTACCGAAACCGAGATCAAGGAGGGCAGGGTGTATTCCGTGCGCCTGAAAAACCGCATGAACATCTCCGTGCCGGAGGCCTCCATGCTGCTGAACAAAGGCGAATTCGTAACGGTTTACGAGATTCTCGCCGACATGGACGATTTCGACCGGGACTTTGCGGAAATTACCCTGGGCACCACCCGCACCGACCACGAATGCGGCGACCTGTACATGGAATTCAAGCCCGACAACAGTCATGCCGAAAGCCCTCAGTTCCGCCTTTCCGACGATG
>JAZUDB010000056.1:0-9064 GCA_045639385.1 Anaerovoracaceae bacterium
AACACCTTCGGTGCGGACTATCATCTGTTCGTAACCGATGCATCCGGCTGCTCCGCCGTGCTGGAATGGCGCCATAACGCTTTCCGGGCAGTGTTTACCGACGCGGTGACCAACTGCTACGCAGGGGACGATGACGCCGCAGACTGCATCTATCCCGACGGGCTGAAAGAAAAATACGTACCCCTGGAATTTACACCGAAAAACCCCTACCATTTCGGCTACGCCCACGGCTACGAAAGATACAAGACCCTGATCCGCCGCCTGGAGGCCAAAAACGCGGTGATGAACCCGGAAGAATGCCGGCAGCTGCTGGCAGGCACCGCCCAGAACTACGACGGCATGCTGTCCAGCTTTACCCAGTACAGCGTGCTCTACAGCAATACCGCCCGCACCGCGGACTTCTGGGTCATGCAGGATTACGAGCACAAATATTCCTTTGAAATTTAAAAGCTTCGGCGATTTCGCCGAAGCCCTTTTTTCCTATTCATACATCATCCACTCTTCGTAGGCGGCATCCAGTTCCGCCTTCTTTTGATCCAGCTCCTCGGAAAGCTTCTGGGCTTTTGCGGCGTCTCCGAAGACCTCCGGCAGACACAGCTGCGCCTCGATCCGGGCCACTTCCGCCTCCAGTGCGGTCACCTTTTCTTCGGCGGCAGCCTTCTGCTTTTCCAGACGCCGGCGCTGGGTTTCCGCCTGTTTCTTGGCCATGCGGTCTTCCGCACTGCCGGAAGTTTTCACTTCCCGGCGAACGGTTTCTTCTTCCGCCACGCCCAGCTGCAGATGCTTGGTGCCCACCCGGTCGATCAGATAACGGTCGTGGGACACGATGATCTCCGTGCCGGGGAAGGCCATCAGGGCGTCCTCGAACACTTCCTTGGAGGTAATATCCAGATGGTTGGTGGGTTCATCCAGCACCAGCACATTGGCGCCGGACATCATCAGTTTGAGCAGAGACAGCCGGGCCTTTTCGCCGCCGGCCAGATCTCCCACCCGCTTGAACACGTCGTCACCCCGGAAACAGAATGCACCCAGAATGCTGCGCAGCTCCGTCTGGGTATAGCGGCTTTCGATGCTGGCATATTCGCCGGGCCCGATAATCACGCCGGGGCAGTTGTACACCTCTTCCAGCACCGTGTTGGCCGGATTCAGGTTCTCCTGCTGCTGGTCGTAGTAAGCCGGCACCACGTTGGTGCCCAGCTTGATGCGGCCTTCCACCGGACGCAGCTTGCCCATGAGCATCTTTAAGAGCGTGGTCTTTCCCACGCCGTTGGGACCGGTAATGCACACCCGGTCTCCTTTTTTAATGATAAAATCCACCCCCGAGAACAGGAAATTCCGGGGATCGTCGGGATAGGCAAAACCCAGGTTTTCCAGAATGACCACGTCGTTGCCGGTCTGCAGATTCTGACTGAACTTGAGCCGGATTTCGTCTTTATAGATCTGGGGGCGCTCCAGCCGTTCCACGTGGGCCAGCCGCTTTTCCCGGGACTGGGCCCGCTTAATCAGCTTTTCGGTGCCCCGTCCGTACCAGCGGGCGATCAGCTCCTCTTCGTGCTTGATTTCTTCCGCCTGCTGGGTGTAGTGCTTCAGGTCCTCTTCGTAACGAATCTGCTTCTGCTCCCGATAGGAACTGTAGTTGCCGCTGTAGGCCGTGAGCCGGGTGTTTTCCACCTCGAAGATCCGGGTGCAGATCCGGTCCAGAAAATAGCGGTCGTGGGACACGATCATCAGGGTGCCCTTGTAGGCTTTCAGTTTATTTTCCAGCCACTGCAGCGTGGGAATGTCCAGATGGTTGGTGGGCTCGTCCAAAAGCAGCAGATCCGGCTCCTTTAAGAGAACCGCGCCCAGGGCCAGCCTGGTCTGCTCGCCGCCGGACAAAGACACCGCCTCCTGGGTATAGCTGTTTTCGGCAAATCCCAGCGAGTTCAGAATGCCCTTCTTGCCCTTTTCCAGAGAATAGCCCCGGGATTCTTCGAACTCCGCCGGGTCAATGGCGGTATCCAGAGCATCCCACACGGACACGCCGGGGGCAAAATGCTCCCGCTGCTTTAAATAGGCCACGGTCACGTCCCGGCCGAAGGAAATCTCTCCGCCGTCGGACTCGTAGCCCTCGCCGCTTTTCAGACTTTCGGGGAAAAACTTGCCCACGATCAGCTTTAAAAGGGTGGATTTTCCGGCGCCGTTCACGCCCACAATGCCCACCCGGTCGCCTTCGTTCACCACAAAAGAGACATCCGAAAGGATGTCTTCCACGCCGATGGCATAATTCAATTGAGATACGGTTAAAACATTCATTTCGCCTATTATAGCATAGATTCCTGTTCCCGTGACCCCTCCGCTATGATATAATTGCGTAAATATATGTATATAGGAAGAGAGGATAATATTATGTTTACATCCGACAGAACAAAAAATGTTATCAGCGGCACCAGAGGACCGGTCTACAAGGAAGCCCTGCGGATTCAGGCTGAGGGCAACAACGTACTCAAGATCAATACCGGCAATCCTGCCAGTTTCGGTTTTCCGCTGCCGGAAAGCCTGCGAAAAGCAGTAGAAGAGGCCATGGACAAGGCCGCCGCCTACTCCGAATCTTCCGGAATCGCCGCCGCCAAGGCTGCCATTCTGAAATACGACAACAGCAAGGGTATTACCAATATTACCGAAAACGATATTTTCCTGGGCAACGGCGTTTCCGAGCTGGCTGAAATGATCTGCACGGCCATGATCAACCCCGGCGACGAAGTTCTTCTGCCCTGCCCCAACTACAATCTCTGGAGCAACAGCGTACTGCTCTGCGACGGCAAGCCCGTCTTCTACAGATGCTTCGAAGAAAACAACTGGATGCCGGATGCGGCTGACATGGAATCTCTGGTCACCGAAAAGACCAAAGTCATCGCCATCATCAACCCCAACAATCCCACCGGTGCCCTGTACTCCGATGAGCTGCTGCTGCAGATTGCAGACATTGCCCGCCGCCACAAGCTGGTAATCTTCGCAGACGAAATCTACGACAGACTGCTGATGGACGGCACAACGCACACTTCCATTGCAAAACTGGCACCGGACGTACCGGTGATCACCTTTAACGGACTGTCCAAGTCCCACATTGTCTGCGGTTTCCGCTGCGGCTGGATGACCCTTTCCGGTTTTGAAGGACCGGACGGCGACCAGCTGAAGTCCGTCATCGACACCCTGTGCTCCGTGCGTCTGTGCTCCAACACCGTGGCACAGTTCTGCGTTCCGGCAGCACTGGAAGACCCGGCTTACACCGAAGCCATGATGGCGCCCGGCGGCATGATCTACGAAAGAAGAGAGGCCTGCATCAATGCGGTGAACAGCTCCGAATGCCTGTCCGTGGTAAAGAATACCGGTGCGCTGTACTGCTTCGTGCGCATCGACCCGGAAAAGTGCCCCATTACCGACGACCAGCGCTGGGCCAAGGAACTGATCCGCGCCAAGCACGTCATGGTGGTTCCCGGCAGCGGATTTGACTATCCGGAGCCCAACTACTTCCGCATCGTAATGCTGCCCGCCCCGGACCAGCTGGTGGAAGCAGTCCGCAAGATCGACGAATTCTGCAAGGAATATAAAGAATAAAACTGAACAAATGCAAAAAGTAAAACTGTGGAGCATCATCACTGCATTCCGCCTCCCCCTGCCCGCCGTTCTGGGCCTTTCCCTGGCGGCAGCAGCCATCGCCTTTCTGGTCATTAAAACCGTTGGCGCCGCAAAAACCGTAAAGGCAGCCAAGCAGGCATCCAGCCTGGGTACCGCCGCAGGTGCAGCAGCCGCCGGCGCGGGAGCTGCCGTGGCGGCAAAGAACTTCATTCCGGATTTCTCCAGAAAGTATGTATACAACCTGCTGAACCGAACCGGCTTCAGCGAAAAGCTTTCCGGCGAGCTCCGCGGAAAACGCTACATCAAGTATTCCGAAGGCGATCGGGAAGAGAATCCGGACGACATTCCGGCAAACGTAAAGGAAGAAGCCCCGGATCTGATTCTTCTGGACCTGAACGAAAAGTACGGCATTGACGATAACCTCAACCTGATTGAAGATATCAAGAAGAAATATACCAAGGCACTCTACGCCTTCGTGGTGGACGACTCCATGAAGGAATGTATCCCCCAGCTGGAGGAGCTGCAGAAAGAAGGAAAAATCAAAACCTTCATTACGTCCGACATCCATCCCATGGACGGATTCGTCAAGCTGATTCTGCCGCTGTACAAGCCGGTCATCGATGCGGAAAGCACTCTGGACAACGTGAGTAAAATTTCCGACAAGCTGGGCATCCCCTACGTTTCCACCATCGCCAGCATTGCCGACGTGATGGGCTGGGACAACGTGACAGACCTGTCCGACATTATCGACGACGTAAGCGACAAGAAAGATCTGGTTCAGGAAGAGCTGGACAGAGAAAAGCTTATTCGGGAAGCCGAAGAAGCAAAAACACAGAAAACGGAAGAAAATTCCACAGAAAACGAAAAATAATCTCCGCTGAATATTATGAACATCAGAAAATACCGGATACTGTCCAAAAAACAGATATATCCGGTATTTTTATATGCCGTATAATTTTGAAATATTTATAATTATTAGTTTTTACAGAATAAGCATGCATAGCACCACATATATTGAAAAATGCACATACAGGCGAGCAATTGCTCGCCCATTGACGGTGTTTTCTCTATGAAGTAGAATTATTTTACATATTTATTACTATTATATTTCAGAGGAGAATACGCAATGAAAAAATGTATCAGCCTGATTCTGGCTCTCGTTCTGGTCATGGCTCCCTGCATGGCCGCCTATGCCACCGAGACCAGCGAAGGGTGGATCCCCGCTTACACGTACGATGCCGAAGACGGCACCACCTACGGTAAGCTCTCCCATCCGGACGTGGCTCCCAACAGCGTGAACACACACGTGGATGAAGCCACCTACGACGGACTTGTCGACTATCTGGGCGCAGGAAAAGTCGGCATTTCCGGCAATAACGAAGGCGACCGCGCACAGGCATATCCCTGGGCTTCCGCCTCCTACGGCAAGTACCTTTACATCGGTACCAGCCAGTCCACTCCTGCCACCGGTCTGAACCTGATTTCTCAGCTTACCGGCACCAACAAGAAGACCATGATTGCCACCATGAAGGCACTGTTCAACGGCAGACTCTACTTCCATGAAGAAGATATGGACCCCGTCACCGGCGAATACTATCAGCCCCTGTCCGTGGTGGTCAAGATCAACGTGGAAGACCCCACAGACATTGAAATCATCCACTCCGGCGTACAGTTCCGCGCAGCCTGCGTGGTAGGCGACAAGCTCTACTTCTGCGGTTCCGAGAACATTTACAACCGTCCGGTAGTCTGGATGTTCGAACCGGAAAACGGCGACAAGGCAACCCTGCTGTTCCGCGGCGCCAGCCCGGCAACCTACACCACCATGGCCGAAAGACAGCTGGATGCCGCCATCCGCGGAATCTGTAACTACAACGGTCACTGTGCCTTCAGCTACCTGGACAACGAAGAAGTTATTCCGGGCAAGAAAGGCAGCGGCAAGATTTACGTCCTCAAGGACAACGATCCTTCCGGCTTCTGCGTAGGCGATGAAGGAACCAACTATCTGGCACCCGATTATCTGGGCGAATACCGCTGCGAAGACGTAGTGGAAATTGCAGACCAGGCCGACCTGTTCGACTATCCCTGCCTCTACTATTTCGACTCCAACATCGGCGGCGGAATTCACGAAATGATCGAATTCAACGACTATCTTTACGTTTCCTGCGTTACCGGAACCGATGCCAACGGCCGCAGACCCTTTGCCGTAGTCAAGGCAAAGTTTGACGTAGAAGACCTGGCAGACTGCGGCGATGAGCTGGACGTGGAATGGGTCAGCGTCATCGGCGACAAGGAAAAAGACGGTGCCAAGTACACCTTCGGTATCGATCCTGCCAGAACCCAGGCAGTAGCCAACAACATTATGGTATTTGACGACCACCTCTACATCGGCGAATACAACGACCAGATGTACTCCATGAGCGCGGTTGTTGCAAAGAAGGACCTGACGGTTATGGCAAAGAACATGGAAGCCTCCATCAACCTCTACCGTCTGGACACCGAAGACAACGTGGAAATGATTGCCGGTGACCCCACCGACATGTTCCCCGAAGGCGGTCTCTCCGGCCGCGGCTCCGGATACGGTGAAGGCTTTAACGATCTGGGCACACACACCAACGTTTATACCTGGCAGATGGTGGAGTTCGACGGTAAGCTTTACCTGGGAACCTATGACAACGCCAGCTGCCTGGAACCCATTGGACAGTTCTCCAACGGAGACATCCTGCACTGGAACCAGGCTGACTGGGAAAGCCAGATCAACTACCTTCTGACCCTGCTGAAAATGGCAGCTGCAGATTCCGAGCCCACCGCAGAAGCAATCCTGCAGGCAGCTCCGCTGAAGGCAAACCAGGCAGAGGCTCTCCTGCAATCCTTGAACAACGGCGAGCTGCCCACCGGCATTCCCAGTCAGGAAGCGCTGGAAAAGCTGGCAGCCATGCTGGCTGAAATGCTGGAAAATGCCGGACTTCTGGACGAAGAACTGAGTGAAGAATTCCTGGAACAGTTCCTGGCATGGATCGATGAATACTACGAATACCTGGAAGAGCTGGAGCTGGAATATCCGGAACTGGCTGCTCTTCTCGAAGACATTCTGGAGCTTCTCAGCAGCGAAGAAACCCAGGCGAACGTAAATGCAGCCCTCTATATGGCAAAGCTGTCCGCAGCAGCCACCAGAGGATTTGACTTCTACAGCTCCGAAGACGGTATCCACTTCGATGAAATTTCCAAGGACGGCTTCGGCGATCCGTACAACTACGGCGTTCGTGTATACGGTGCCCAGGACACTCTGGAAAACAAGTGGTTCGTTGCGGGTATTGCCAACCCCTTCTACGGCGCACAGCTGTGGAAGCTCATGGACGTGGAACCCAACAAGGGCGTTACCGTAAGCTTTGATATGGGCGGTCACGGAACCCAGATCGAGGACATTACCGTAAAAGAAGGCGACCCCATCGAAAAGCCCGAGAATCCTACGGAAGAAGGATGGAACTTCGGCGGATGGTTTGTCGACCCGGAATGCACGGAAAGATACGATTTCAGCACACCTGTAACAGAGAATATCACCATCTACGCCATGTGGTCTCAGGAAGAAGTTCCGGATGACCCCGTCAGCCCGGATACCGGTATGTTCCTGGGTGCAGAAATGCTCTTCCTCGGCGCAGCAATCCTGACAGGAACCTCTCTTCGCAAGAAGAAGGAAGATTAATACCTTTTCTAACCCATAAAAAATCCCCTGCCTGAGTGCAGGGGGTTTTTCTATATTTCGATCCGCTTTAAGACTTCCTTCATAAAGGCGGAGAACTTTGCCTCGGAAGCCGCCGCAGTGATATTGACCTCCTCGCCGCTTAATGGCTGGTCCAGAATGCCTGCCGCCATATTGGTGCACAAAGAGAAGCCCAGAGTCTTGTAGCCGCAGTGGGCTGCCGCAATCACTTCCGGAACGGTGCTCATGCCGGAGGCGTCCGCGCCCAGGATTCTGGCTGCCCGCACTTCCGCCGGAGTCTCGAACTGAGGACCGGGGAAGAAGATATAAACGCCTTCCCGCAGGGTCATGTTCATGTCCTTTGCGGTCTGCCGGGCGATTTCCTGCAGGTCTTTGCTATAGGCGGTGGTCATGTCCGGGAAGCGGGTACCGAACTCTTCTATGTTGGGGCCTGCCAGCGGACTGGTCAGGCAGAGCTTCAGATGGTCGGTGATCAGCATAACGTCTCCGGGATTCCAATCGGTGCGGATGGCACCCGCCGCATTGGTTACGATCATCAGCTTTGCACCCACCAGGCGCATCACCCGTACCGGGTATACCACGTCCCCTACTTCGTAGCCTTCGTAGGTGTGCATACGGCCCTGCATTACGGCAACCTTTTTGCCGCAGAGGGTACCGAACACGAAGCGTCCCGCGTGACCCGGCGCCGTGGAGACCTTAAAGCCCGGAATATCCTTGTAATCCACGAAAATCGGATTTTCCACCGTGTCACCCATAAAGCCCAGGCCGGAGCCCAGAATCATCAGAATGTCCGGCACAAAACCGTTTAAGCGGGATTGAATGTACTGTGCACTCTTTTCGTAGTCTTTGTAATCGAACGTCATATTACTCCCCTTTCTTTGCCAGATACTCTCTGCGGGCCTTGGTCCAGCACTTGCGGCACATGGCGCGGTAACGATCGTTGCCGCCCAGCACCACCTGGTCGCCCTCAAAGACGATATTGCCCGCATCGTCAAAACGTGCGTTAACGGATGCTTTGGCGCCGCAGTCGCAGACCATCTTGATCTCGGTAATGGACTCCGCCAGCTCCATCAGGCGCTGACTGCCCGGGAAGAAGTGGGTCTGGAAGTCGGTACGAAGGCCGAAGCAGAGCACTGCCACGTTGTAATCGATGGTAACGTCCGCCAGCTGATCCACCTGTGCGGGGGTTAAAAACTGGCACTCGTCCACAATAATCGCATGGCAATCCGCATATTCGCCGCGGAACAGCTCGTAGAGATTCTGCTCCGGCGGAACCACCAGAGCCTTTGCCTCCAGGCCGATGCGGGAGCGCACGATGTCCGCCCCGTCCCGGGTATCCGTGGAAGGCTTAAGAAACAGAACCTTCATGTTCCGTTCTTCGTAGTTGAATTTGGTGATCAGCGCCTGGGCGGTCTTGGAGGAGCCCATGGCACCGTATTTAAAATAGAGTTTAGCGGCCATTTTTTCTGTCCTTTTCGATGATCTTCTTTAGTGCTTCTATGGCGGTACGGATGGCTGTGGTAGTGTCGGTATCCTCCAGCTGGTCCAGGCCTGCCGCGTTGCGTTCCTGATTCCACACCACGTGGAAGACCGACCCGGTGCGGACGCCGAGCGCGGCGCCCACGGTGAAGAGGGCGGCGGATTCCATTTCACTGGCAAGCACACCGAGGCGCTTCCACGCCTCCCATTTGGCCAGCAGCTCACCCGCCACGGGCATCCGCTCGGGGG
>JAZUDB010000057.1:0-7620 GCA_045639385.1 Anaerovoracaceae bacterium
AGCGAAGCGGACATCGCAAAGATCCTCAAGACCAAGTGGGATCTGGGGCTTTCCGGCGGCGTGCTGGTGGGCAATCCGGTTCCCGCGGAATACGCCCAGTACTTTGACGAGCTGGAAAAGGTCATCGACAAGGCACTGCAGATGGCGGACGAAGCCGGCGTGCACGGCAAGAACATTACGCCGTTCCTGCTGGCAACCATCAAGGACCTGACCGGCGGCGAAAGCTTTAAGTCCAACGTGGCTCTGGCTTTAAACAATGCAAAGTGCGCGTCAAAGGTGGCCAAAGCCTACGCGGAAATGAAATAATTGCAAAAATGGTCCGTAAGGATTTCTTTTTTGATGGAAATGAAAAGCTGGTCCTCTGTCAAGATCTCGGACAATAATTTTGTGAAAGCTGAATCCCCCACACTTCCGGCGTAAACCGGCAAGTGGGGGGCTTTTTTTCTGTTTTTTTCTTGTTTTAGAAAAGCGGATGCCCCCCACTTCACTCATTTTGAAGAAAAAGGGGGACTGTGAAAACTTGTTTTTGGGGCATTTCGTGTCCCCCGAGTGTGCGGTTTTTATGCAGTTGGGGGGCAATTCGGATTTGAATAGTGCGGAAATACGGAGAAATATGCTCCCCACTTTTCAGTAAAACGTAGTTTTGGGGGGGCATCATGCATCGGTAAAACGCGGGCCATAACGTATGCATCGGTAAAACGCGGGCCATAGCGCATGCATCGGTAAAACGCGGGCAGTGGAGCATGGATCAACCGAGCGCAGTTTGTGGAGCGCGGGGAAAGTGCTGCAAAGCTGTGCCAAATGTCCTATGTAAACCTCCGGTTGACGGATTTTCATCCGCCGGTTAGTGGCTTTGGACTGTCAAATACGATAAAATATACTCGCTTAAGCAAAAAGAGTCTGCCGGACGCGGCGGGCGCAGATTGCGAAGGGAGTATTTTTTATGACATTAGGAGAAAGAATAGCACAGAAAAGAAAAGCGGCCGGACTGTCTCAGGAAGCCCTGGGCGAGATCATCGGGGTCTCCCGGCAGGCCATATATAAATGGGAGTCCGACCAGGCGGTGCCCGAGCTGGACAAGCTGATCCAGCTGAGCAAGGTTTTTGAAATCTCCGTGGGCTGGCTGGTCAGCGAGGAAGAGCCGGGTGCGGTTCAAAAGGAGGCCTGGTCTGCAAGCGGGATCTCCAACCAAGCGGACGATGCGGCAAACAATTTTGCGCCGGGACTTTCCGCGGAAGATGCGGAGGAGCTGACCCTCCGGGTGCTGCGGGACTACACCGCCCAGATGGAGCGGGCAGCGGCAAACCGCAAGCAGCCCCAAAAATACAAGTGGTTGGTGGCGGTGCTGTGTCTGGCTTTGCTGGTGGGTGTGGTGCAGCTGCGGAATTTAAAGCAGCAGTATCAGAATCTTTACAATTATATGAGTAGGATGGAAATCCGCACCCAGCAGGAGATTGGCAATATTTCCGGCAACGTGCAGCGGGTGCTGGAAAAATACAGCGACCTGACGGTTTCCTCGGACGTAAAAATCGTGTCCGCGGATTATGCGTCCAACACGGTGCGCATTGAAATTTCAACCAAACCGAAGACCTATACCAAAGGCATGACGGCAGTGTTTCACATCAACACCGGCGAGGAGATGCTGAACGTCAGCGCTTCCGAAACCGAGGATAAGTCCTTCGAGGCCGCTGTAGACTGCCCCCTGACCAACGAAATTTCCGTGGACGTGGAGTTTGTTACCGGCGACGTGAGCGAATCCAAGCATCTGGTGGACTACACCGGGCTTTACGATATGTCTTTCGGCATCTGGGATATCTGCTTTAACGTGGATTTCGAGACCCGCAACGGTGTTATGGAAAAATACTGCACGGTAATGTACTATCCGGAGAAGAGCTATTATCTGGATTTCGAGCAGGGTCCTGCGGACTTTGCAAAACTGGAGATGTGTCTCTGCGAAGATAACCGGAAGATTGCGGATTACACCTATGTGGAGGGTGTGCCGGAGGACGTAACCGTGGGTACTTCCGACGGGTCGCCCATGCCGGAATATCCCAAAGAATTCTGGTTCCGGCGTCCGGAGGGGCTGAAGGTAGACACCGGCAAACACGAATATCGCCAGGTTTTAACCGTAACCGACGTATACGGACGGATTCTGACCGTGGAAAACTGATTGCAAAGCAGGGCGAAAGACCGGAAAATCCGGGATGTCCCGGAACCGGACGCTTTCACAAAACAGCAGACCGGGAACGAGCAGGCAAAAATAAACGCCTGCTCTTTTTTATTCTTCACAATTCTGCTATAATAAGCTGTTATGTTATATACACGGTTTCCGGTGCGCGAAAGCCCGGCAAATTTGTTAAATACTCTCAAGCGGCAGATCTGAAGGAGCGCGAAATGCTTGAATTAAAAAATATTAAAAAGGATTATCCGGCGGGCGGCGACACGGTCCATGCGTTAAAAGGCATCGATCTGAAGTTCCGCTCCAACGAATTCGTATCCATTCTGGGACCCTCCGGCTGCGGTAAAACCACCATGCTGAACATCGTGGGCGGCCTGGACGGCTATACCTCCGGCGACTTGGTCATCAACGGCAAGTCCACCAAGGATTTTAAAGACCGGGACTGGGACACCTACCGCAACCATTCCATCGGTTTCGTGTTCCAGAGCTATAACCTGATTCCCCACCAGACCGTACTGCAGAACGTGGAACTGGCCCTGACCCTGTCCGGCGTCGGCAAGAAGGAACGCCGCCAGCGGGCCGCTGCGGCACTGGAAGAAGTAGGTCTGGGCGACCAGCTTTCCAAGAAGCCTGCGGAAATGTCCGGCGGCCAGATGCAGCGCGTGGCCATCGCCCGGGCCCTGGTCAACAACCCGGATATTATGCTGCTGGACGAACCTACCGGCGCGCTGGACACCGAGACCGGTATTATGGTCATGGAGATTTTAAAGAAGGTCTCCGCGGACCGGCTGGTCATTATGGTTACCCACAACCCGGAACTGGCGGAAAAGTATTCCACCCGCATCGTGCGCATGCTGGACGGCCGCGTGGTGGGCGACACCATGCCTCTTTCCGAGGAAGAAACCGCACAGGAGCGTGCGCTGGAGGCGGAAAAGGCGGAAGCGGAAAGCAAAAAGAAGCGTCCGTCCATGAAATACCGCACGGCCTTCGGTCTTTCCTTAAAGAATCTGTTTACCAAGAAGGGCAGAACCACCCTGACCGCCTTTGCGGGCAGCATCGGCATCATCGGCATTGCCCTGATTTACGCCGTGTCCCAGGGCACGGAGAACTACATCGACAGCGTGCAGCAGGATGCCCTGAACTCCTACCCGCTGTCCATCACCACGGAAACGGCGGACATGACCTCCATGTTCACCGGTCTGGCCACCAACATCAAGGCCTCCAACGAGGCCCTGGAGCACGGTGACGTGGCGGAAACCAACGTAACCGCAGGTCTCTTCGGCGGCCTGGGAACCAACGATCTGAAGTCCTTCAAAAAATACCTGGACGACAATTACGACAGCGTCCGTGAGGATATCAATACCATCCAGTACAGCTACGGCCTGACGCCCCAGATTTACGGCCGGGACGTAAACGACGCCCTGCTGAAGGTGAACCCCAGCGCGGTGTTCTCGTCCATGGGCGGCGCTTCTTCTTACATGTCCCGCCTTTTCAGCGAGATGATCGATGCGCCGGAAATTCTCCAGAGCCAGTACAAGATTCTGGCGGGCCGGTGGCCGGAAAACTACGACGAAATGCTCTTCGTGCTTTCCGACGAGCACCACATTCCGGACTTTATGGAATACGGTCTGGGTATGAAGGATGCGGAAGAGCTGCGAAAGATGATGGAAACCATCATGAAGGGCGAAACCGTAGAACAGGACCCGGATGCCCCGGTAAAAGTCTACAACTACGAAGACCTGATGAATCTGGACTTCCGCCTGATCAAGGCGGCGGACCTGTACCGCTATAATGCGGAATACAACGTGTGGGAGGCCATGAAGAACGACAGCGCCTACATGGATTCCCTCTACGAAAACGCCACCCGGCTGAAGATCGTGGGCGTGGTCTGTCCCGAAAAGGGCGCTTCTGCCACCTCGCTGGGCATGGGCATTTCCTATCTGCCGTCCCTGACCGCTTATCTGATGGAGCAGGCGGCGGACACCCAGATCGTAAAGAGCCAGCTGCTGGATACCGAAACCGACGTCTTCTCCGGAAAGAAGTTTACGGAAATGAAGGATGCCGAGGATAGCGGCCTGGATTTCAACAATATGATTTCCGTGGACGGCGACATGCTTTCCTCCGCTTTCGGCATGAAGGTGGACACCAATGCGGTAAAGAAATTCATCTCCAATTCCATCAAGGATATTACCGACCAGTTTAAGATCGGCGACACCGCCCAGGCGGAAGCGGACTTCAGCGCTGCGGTAAGCACCCTGGCCAACGGCCTGGTAAAGGACTTCTACGGTTCTGCGGAGAAGGTAAATCTGGCTTCTCTGGGCGTGGACGGCTGGAGCAGTGCGGCAGTTTTAAAGACCGACGCCTGCGCGGGCATCGTTTCGTCCTACCTGCAGAGCGAAGAAGCGAAGGCGGTGATCGAGGAACTGAACGCCAAATATCCGGTCAGCGGAGAGGGCTACGACGCGGTTTTGAACGCCATGTTCGTTACCACCCTGCAGAGCTATATTGCAAACTTCGACAAGACCCCCTTTGCCGGTCTGGAAGAACCGCTGGCAGCCCTGGGCGTGGACCTGGGCGCCGGAACGGCTCTGGTGCGGGAATCCGACTGCGATAAAATCGTAGCTGATGCCGCAGGCAGCGCACTTTCCGCGGCGGTCATTCCGGAAATGGCCAAGCTGATGGAAGGCTCCACCAACATCGACGACATCAAGGCGGAAATCGAAAAAATCCCCGGAAAGCTTACCGGACTTCTGGCAGGTTCCATGAAGGTGGACTCCAAGAAGATTGCCTCCGCCTTCCAGTTCAACATGACCGAAGAAGACCTGATGCGTCTGATGAACGCTTCTTCCACCAAGGGAGAGGAGCGCAGCGCGGACAGCAACCTGCGGTCTCTGGGCTATCGCACCCTGGACGACCCGTCCTCCATTATGGTTTACCTGACGGATTTCGCCAGCAAGGAACACTTTATCGACTTCGTGGAGGATTACAACACCAGGATGAAGGATTCCGAGCAGGACGAAAAAGTGATCCGCTACACCGATATTACCGGCATTCTCATGTCTTCGGTTAAGACCATCGTGGACGCCATCAAATACGTACTGATCGCTTTCGTATCTATTTCGCTGGTGGTTTCCTCCATCATGATTGGGGTCATCACCCTGATCTCCGTACAGGAGCGCACCAAGGAAATCGGTATTCTGCGCGCCATCGGTGCGTCCAAGAAGAACGTATCCAGCATGTTCAACGCAGAAACCGTGATCATCGGATTTATCTCCGGCGTCATCGGAACGGGCTTTACCTTCCTGGCCTGCTTCCCCATCAATGCACTGCTGTACAAGCTGACCGAGCTGGACAACCTGAAGGCGGTTCTGCCCTGGCCCATTGCCGTCGGTCTGATCATTATCAGTGTTATGCTGACCCTGATTGCAGGCATCATTCCTTCCGCCAGTGCGGCTAAGAAGGACCCTGTTGTTGCCCTGCGGACAGAGTAAATAAAAACCAAAAAAGACGGAAATTTTATAAACGTTCGCTATACAACGAACGATATATACAATAAATTGCGCCGATGTCCAGAAATCGGCACAATTTTTGTTTGCAAAATCAAAAAACATTCACATTTGTTATTGCATGCTAACAAAAAACTGCTATAATTTATAAATAATCATAAAAAGAAGGACATTTCGTTTATGGAACAGTTTCTTGAATCAGTAGCAAAAGTTAACGATGCAATCAACGGCTTTGTATGGGTCAAGCTGGGCCTGGTCATCTTGATCGGTACCGGCATCCTGATGACCTGCATTACAAAGGTTTTCCAGCTCAGTCATTTCAAAACCTGGTGGCACAAAACCCTGGGCAGCATGTTCGATAAGAACGTGCGGGCACATACGGATGACAAAGCGTCCATTTCTCCTTTCCAGGCGCTTTGCACGGCACTGGCCGCAACCGTAGGTACCGGCAACATCGCAGGCGTTTCCGCAGCCGTGGTAATCGGCGGCGCAGGCGCGGTGTTCTGGATGTGGATCGCAGCCTTCTTCGGCATGATGACCAACTATTCCGAAAACGTTCTGGGTATTTACTTCCGCCGCAAGACCGGAGACGAATGGTCCGGCGGTGCCATGTACTACCTGAAGGACGGTCTGGGCGGCAAAAAGGGCTGCAAGGGCCTGGGCGTATTCCTGGCGGGACTCTTCTCCGTGTTCACCATTCTGGCATCCTTCGGTATCGGCAACATGGGTCAGGTCAACAAAATCGTGGCTAACGTGGTAGCAGCTTTCCCGGCAAAGAAGCTGATGGAAAACGTGCTCTTCGGAGAAGTTACCACCTATTCCGTGGTCATTGCCATTGTGATTATGGTTCTGGCGGGACTGATTATTCTGGGCGGACTGCAGAGAATTGCATCCTTCGCGGAAAAAGTGGTTCCCTTCATGATTATCGTTTATATGATTGGCAGCTTTATTATTATCGGTGTCAATTATCAGAATATTCTGCCGGCATTCGGCGCCATCTTCCGCACCGCGTTCAACCCGGTGGCAGTGGAAGGCGGTACCATCGGCTACCTGATTTCCGTGGTCATTACCCAGGGCTTTAAGCGGGGCGTGTTCTCCAACGAAGCGGGCCTTGGCTCCTCCGTTATGGTCCACTCCAATTCCAGCGTATCCGAACCGGTTCAGCAGGGCATGTGGGGCATCTTCGAGGTGTTCGCGGATACCTTTGTGGTCTGCACCCTGACCGCTCTGGTGGTTCTTACCTCCGGCGTGTACGACCTGACCACCGGCACCACCGTAGGCGGACTTTCCGACGCAACCCTGGTTGCATCAGCTTTCAACACCGTATTCCCCTGGGCCAACATCGGCCAGAGATTCGTGGCCGTCGCCATGTTCCTCTTCGCTTTTACCACCATTCTGGGCTGGTCTCACTACGGCGGCAAGGCGGTGGAATACCTCTTCGGAAAGAAGGGTACCAAAGTTTATAAAGTCATCTTCGTTCTGGCTATTATTCTGGGCGCCATTATGACATCCTCTCTGGCCTGGGACATTTCCGATACCTTCAACGGACTGATGATGATCCCCAACCTGATCGGCGTGGTGGTTCTTTCTCCGCTGGTTGGCAAGATTACCAAGAACTACGTAGACAGAAGAATCAAGGGCAAGAAGGTGGAACCCATCCTCTCCTATGACCCGGCGGTTCAGAAGGCTGCGGCGGTCGCCGTGGAAAACGGCAGCGACTAAACCGGCGCATCGCGCAGAGCGCGCGGCCGGACATAAAAACGACTCATACTTTTTTCATACCACTATATGTACACTCAGTAAAAATGGCTCTCGTTTCTCCCGGGAGTCATTTTTATGTGCAGCGAGGCACCGGAATTTGTGAAGGAGGGAAATCATGCATTGCTGCGCAAAGTGCCTCCGGGCAAATTCGCCCTCCGGGGAAAGCTCCGCCGG
>JAZUDB010000058.1:0-6900 GCA_045639385.1 Anaerovoracaceae bacterium
TTCTTAAAAATGGATTCGCCGGAGAACATTCTGCCCAGAGCCTTGCCCAGTCCGCCGCCGGCCTGGGTATCCATCTCCATATTGGGGGTCATCCAGGCCATGGCACCCTTTTCGGTAATCATGGACTCATTCTTCTCTAAATAACAAATGACAACGGGCATTTCTCCGCCCTTGATTTCGTATTTCATATCTATTCCTCCTCGCCTGCCTTCCGTCCGGGGAAAATCCCGAACCGGAGCTTACGGCAAATTTCTTTTTCGTGATATAATATTATATCAAATATCGGAAATTTGTCTAATTGTATGCGCACAGAAAAAACCTACATCGCAATCGACCTGAAATCTTTTTACGCCTCCGTGGAATGTGCGGACCGGCAGCTGGACCCCTTAAAGACCAACCTGGTGGTGGCGGATTCGTCCCGCACGGAAAAAACCATCTGCCTGGCGGTTTCCCCGTCTTTAAAAGCCTGGGGCATTCCCGGCAGAGCCCGGCTGTTTGAAGTAGTTCAAAAGGTGAGGGAAATCAAAAAAGAGCATCCGGAAGCGGATCTGGAATACATTGTGGCACCGCCCCGCATGGCCCGCTATATGGAGGCCAGCCGGCAGATTTACAAGGTGTATATGCGCTATGTATCCCACGAAGATATTCACGTCTATTCCATCGACGAAGTTTTTATCGACGCCACGGATTATCTCCGGCTTTACAGACTTTCCGCAGAAGAATTCGCCCGGAAACTGATTACCGAGGTTCTGCACGAGACCGGCATTACCGCCACCGCGGGCATCGGTCCCAATCTCTACCTCTGCAAAGTGGCCATGGACGTAATGGCAAAGAAGATTCCGGCGGACGAATTCGGCGTGCGCATCGCCTCTCTGGACGAAATGTCCTACCGGGAACAGCTCTGGGATCACAGACCCATCACCGACTTCTGGCGGGTGGGCAGAGGCACGGCTCAAAGGCTGGCGGACCACGGAATGTATACCATGGGAGACGTTGCCCGCTGCTCCGCGGGAAAGCCTTCCGACCTGCAGAACGAAGACCTGCTGTACCGGCTGTTCGGCGTGAACGCGGAGCTTCTGATCGATCACGCCTGGGGCTGGGAACCCTGTACCATTGCGGACGTAAAGGCATACGAACCGGAAGACAACAGCATCAGTTCCGGTCAGGTGCTGTCCTGCCCCTATTCCTTCGAGGACGGCCTGCTGGTAGCCCGGGAAATGGCGGACATGCTGGCCATGGATCTGTTCGGCAAGGGCCTGACAACGGACCGCATCGACCTGACCGTGGGCTACGATTCTTCCTGCCTGACCGACCCGGCGATCCGGGCAAAATACCACGGTCCCGTTACCGCAGATTACTACGGACGCAAGATGCCCAAGGCGGCCCACGGCGCCCGGAATCTGACGTGCCACACCTCCTCGGCCAGAGAAATCACCGATGCGGTGACCCTGCTGTACCGGGAGAACGTAAATCCGGACCTGACCGTCAAACGCATGTATCTGGCGGCGGAGCACGTGCTGCCGGAGGGGAAAGCGCCCCGCAAAGAAGCCGCCGAGCAGCTGGATCTGTTTACCGATTACGAAGCCAGAGCCAAGGAACAGGAAGCTGCGGAAAAGGATCGGGCGCAGGAGAAAAAACAGCAGGAAGTCATCCTGCAGATTAAAGAAAAGTTCGGAAAAAACGCCATTTTAAAAGGCATGAGCCTGCAGGATGCCGCCACTGCCAGAGAGCGGAACAACCAGATCGGCGGACATAAAAAATAACGGCCCGGGAAATGCCCCAAAGCCGCACAAAAAGCACAAAAAACCGGCGCAGTCTGCGCCGGAATTTTTTTTATTCGATGGAGAGCACCGGATAATCCTGGGCTTCCACCGCAGCTTTCAGAACCTCGTTGGCCACGTCCTTGGACAGGGTTACGACAGCGGTTCCTTCGGTGTGGCTGGCCACAGCGCTTTCCACGCCGTCCACCGCCTCCAGAGCCTTCTTTACGCGGGCTTCACAGTGGGAGCACATCATTCCCTCCACTTTTAAAATCTTTGTCATCGGTACATCCTCCTTTTTTGTATTCAACTCTTCCAGCAGAGGCAGCAGAGCTTCCGCAGGCAGTGCCTTGGAAGATTTGCGGTCGTGCTTGCCGGAATGCATATCAAACAGATTGAGCCGCAGGGCATTGGACACCACACAGAAGCTGGAAAGGCTCATGGCAGCCGCACCCACCATGGGGCTCAGCTGCAGGCCCAGCCAGGAAATGTAGCAGCCCGCTGCCAGCGGAATACAGAGCGCATTGTAGAAAAACGCCCAGAACAGGTTTTCCCGGATATTGGTCAGGGTCTTGCGGGAAAGACGGATGGCTGCCGGCACGTCGGTAAGACGGCTGTTCATCAGCACCACGTCCGCAGCATCGATGGCCACGTCGGTACCCGCACCGATGGCAATGCCCATGTCCGCAGAGGTCAGGGCCGGCGCATCGTTAATGCCGTCTCCCACCATGGCCACCTTGCCCAGCTCTTTCAGCCGTCGGATGACCGCTTCCTTTCCGTCGGGAAGCACGCCTGCGATCACGTGATCGATGCCGGCACTGCGTCCCACCGCCTGTGCGGTGCGCAGATTGTCGCCGGTGAGCATCACCACCTGAATCCCCATATTTTTCAATTCTTCTACGGCAGCCCGGCTTTCTTCCTTCAGGGTATCCGCCACCGCGATCATGCCCAGCAGACGGTCATCTGCGGCAAACAGCAGCGGCGTGCGGCCCGTGTCGGCCAGGCTTTCCGCCCCGGCCAGCGCATCCGCACCCACGGAAATCTTGGAAGAAATAAACTGCACGGAACCGCCCAGAAGCGTGAATTTTCCCAGCTTTGCAGAAAGCCCGTTGCCCGGAAGCGCCCGGAATTCCGTCACCTCTGCCGGGGACAGTCCCAGCTTTTCCGCCTCCCGGACCACCGCCCTGGCCAAAGGATGTTCGCTCTTTGCTTCCAGCGCAAAAGCCGCTTCCAGCAGTTCCTCTGCGCTGACCCCCTCCGCAGGAATCAGGTCCGTCACTTCAGGCTCGCCTTTGGTGATGGTACCGGTCTTATCCAGAGCCGCAATCTGCACCTTGCCGGTCTCTTCCAGCGAAACCGCGGTTTTGAAAAGCACGCCCTGCTTAGCACCCACACCGTTGCCCACCATAATAGCCACCGGCGTGGCAAGTCCCAGGGCACAGGGGCAGCTGATGACCAGCACCGAAATAGCCCGGGCCAGCGCAAAGCCCGCAGGCTTGCCCAGAAGCAGCCACACCGCCAGGGTGACCGCCGCAATGCCCACCACCGCGGGCACAAAAATACCGGACACTTTATCTGCAATCTTAGCGATGGGGGCCTTGGTGGCAGCCGCGTCGCTGACCATTTGAATAATCTGAGAAAGCGTGGTATCCTCGCCCACCCGGGTAGCTCTGCAGAGAATGTACCCGGACTGGTTTACCGTGGCTGCGGAAACCGGGTCGCCGGGGGCCTTATCCACCGGAATGCTTTCGCCGGTTAAGGCGGATTCGTTGACGGCGGTATCGCCTTCCAGCACCACACCGTCCACCGGAATGCTCTCGCCGGGCCGCACCGCAAAGATGTCGTCCCTGCGGACTTCCTCGATGGGAACCATGGTTTCCCGTCCGCCGCGCAGCACCGTGGCAGTCTTGGGCGCCAGCTTCATCAGCGACTTTAAGGCGTCCGTGGTTTTGCCCTTGCTCCGGGCCTCCAGCATCTTGCCCACGGTGATCAGGGTCAGAATCATGGCAGCGGATTCGAAATAGAATTCGTCCATCCAGACAGCCGCCGCCTGGGCGCCGCCGTGTACCTGGGCGTCCGTCATCCGGAAGAGCGCATACACGCTCCAGAGAAAAGAGGCGGAAGAACCCAGCGCCACCAGAGTATCCATATTGGGTGCCCCGTGCAGTACGCTTTGAAAGCCGGATACGAAAAATTTTTTATTGATGATCATAACGACGACGGCCAGCAGCATCTGCACCAGGCCCATCGCCACGTAATTCCCCTCAAACCAGGAAGGAATGGGCCAGCCCCACATCATATGACCCATGGAAAAATACATCAGCAGCGCCAAAAATCCGACGCTGGTCCACAGGCGTTTTTTCAGCACCGGAGTTTCGTGATCCGCCAGGGCATCTTCTTCCGATGCTGCAGTGCGCGTCTCCGCGGAAGCTCCCTTGACGGAGGCGCCGTAGCCTGCATTTTCCACGGCTTTGATGATTTCCTGATCGGAAGCAGTGCCTTCCACCCCCATGCTGTTGGTCAGCAGACTCACTGCACAGCTCTCCACGCCGGGCACAGCGGAAACCGCCTTCTCCACCCGGGCCTGGCAGGCCGCACAGGACATGCCGGTAACGATATATTGCTTCATTTTATGTTCCTCACTACTCTACTATATAACCCCTTTGCGGCATTTTTGTCAAGCCGCCGGGAGGGTCTGCACCCGGCTTTTTCCGGTTTTCACTCCGGCAAAATCGGAGTACAATGGAACTGTTATGAAATACCGTAAAACCGTAAAAGCTCAATTTATCGACCGGCCCAACCGCTTCGTGGGCCACGTGCTTCTGGACGGCAGAACCGAGACCGTTCATGTGAAAAACACCGGCCGCTGCAAAGAGCTGCTGCTGCCCGGCGCATCCGTCTGGCTGGCAGAATCCGATAATCCTGCCCGCAAAACCCGCTTCGATTTAATTGCCGTGGAAAAAGAGCGGCCGGGTAAGCCGCCCCTGCTCATCAACATGGATCCCCAGGCACCCAACGACGCCGCAGAAGAATGGCTGAAAACCAGCGGATACTTCGGTCCCGATGCGGTCCTCCGCCGGGAAGTGACCCACGGAAACTCCCGCTTCGATTTTTACATCGAAAGCGAAGGCCGGAAGATTTTTCTGGAGGTAAAGGGCTGTACCCTGGAACAGGACGGCATTGCCTCTTTTCCGGACGCACCCACAGAGCGGGGCGTCAAACACATCGAGGAGCTGGCCGCCTGCCTGGACGAAGGCTTCGAGGCCTGCCTGCTTTTCATCATTCAGATGAAAGAAATGCAGCTGATCCATCCCAACGACGCCACCCATCCCGCCTTCGGCGAAGCGCTGCGCAAAGCCGCAGAAAAAGGCGTCCGGGTACTTGCGGTGGATTGCCGCATTACCCCGGACAGCATGATACCGGAAGATCCGGTTCCGGTGGATTTATATTACAAAAGCCCGATGTAGGCCAGCATACGCTCGCTGTCTTTGCATCTTCGGTAAGAATAATAGCGTTCTTCTTCGCAGTAGGTACATTCGGTGCTTACTGCGATATTTTTTACCCCCGCAGCCGCAAGAAGCAGCCGGTTGATGCCTTTCAGGTCGATCATGGACTTGCCGTCCGGCCGGTCGTGCACATATTTCCCAAATTCCGGGGATTTCTCCCGGAACTGCACCGCCACCTCCGGCCCCACCTCGAAATGGCACAGGTCGATGCCCGGTCCGATATAGGCCAGGATGCTTTCCGCCCTGCAGCCGTATTCCTGCTGCATGACCCGAATCAGCTCCGCCGCAATTCCGTTTAAAGTTCCCTTCCAGCCTGCATGGGCCAGTCCTATGACCCGCTTTTCCGGGTCATAGGCCCATACCGGAATGCAGTCACCGTGGGTGCTGGTGAGCACCACCCCGGGAAGATCCGTTACAAGACCGTCGGTTTCCGGAAGCTCCGCGTAGGACGAGGCGCCCTCCGCCCGGGCCTGGGTAAAAAACGCCCGGTCAATCTTCTGCACCCGGGTTCCGTGCACCAGCAAAGGCCGCAGCACAAAACCGCCCTTTTCTTCTGCAGCCTCCGTCATCAGACGCCGGCGTTCCGCTGCCCGGTCCGGCTTTTCTGTAAATCCCGCCCGGATGTTTTCTTCATTTTCAAAAATCAAAAGGTCCATGTTAGGCTTGCCCCCTTTTCATGAATATTGTAGAATACATTCATACAAAAATAAACTGAATCCTGCGGTTTGAAAGGCCGCACGCCGCTGCAAAGCGAGAAAAGAGCTGTCATGGGTAAAAAATCGGTAAAAGAAAACAAGAATATTTATCAGCTTTACAGAGAAGAAGCGGAGCTTACCAGAGAAGCCGCCAGCGAACAGATGGAAGTGGTTTCCGCCGCCCGCATCGAAAAAATCGAAAGCGAAAAAACCGTACCTTACCCGGAGGAAATTCTTGCCATGGCAAAGTGCTACAAGGCCCCGGACCTCTGCAATTACTTCTGCTCCAACGAATGCCCCATCGGCATGAAATACGTGCCGGAAATCAAAAAGAAGGACCTGCCCAACATCGTACTGGAAATCCTGGCTGCCCTCAACACCCTGGACAAGAACAAGGAACGGCTGATCGAAATCTCCTCCAACGGCCAGATCAACGACGACGAAGAAGAGGATTTCGACTTCATTAAATCCCAGCTGGACAAGCTTTCCGCGTCCGTGGATTCCCTGCAGCTGTGGCTGGACAAAGAAGTCATGGAAAAGGAAGAATAAAGCAAAATACAAAACGGAGGCGAAACGCCTCCGTTTTTTTTGAATTTCTATACCAGTCCAGTACTTATAAATTACCTAAGATCAACAATTTCAAACGGACATACTGCTTGCAGTTGCGTCATCGCCTTTCGGCTGTACTCCACCCTTATTTCTCTGCTTTTGTAAACAAAACAGATTGCAGTATGACACGTTCTATTTACCGAAATTTCGTTATTAGGATTTTTCAAGTATATTTCAGACACTTCGTCCCAACGAATAGCCTTCTCTTTCAAGAGAGGGGATTTTATATATATGCCATCTGCTGAAAAACAAAATGTCCTACCATATAGCATATACATTACTACAAGAATAGAAATACAAGAAACAATAACAATGCCACACGCTATCAAT
>JAZUDB010000059.1:0-24392 GCA_045639385.1 Anaerovoracaceae bacterium
CAAATAATGAAATGCCGCTAATATATATCAATTAATGTTTAACCTTTTGGATTAAAGGAAAAGGAATCATTTCATAGGAGGAAACTGAAATGGCAAAAGAAAAATTTGAACGTAATAAGCCGCATATTAACATCGGTACAATCGGACACGTTGACCACGGTAAGACAACTCTTACAGCAGCAATCACAAGTGTACTGAACAGAAAGTACGGACTTGGCGGAGACGTAGCATTTGACGAAATCGACAAGGCACCAGAAGAAAAAGAAAGAGGAATCACTATTTCAACAGCACACGTTGAATATGAAACTCCAAACAGACACTATGCACACGTTGACTGCCCGGGACACGCTGACTATGTAAAGAACATGATCACAGGCGCTGCACAGATGGACGGGGCAATCCTGGTATGTGCTGCAACAGACGGTCCAATGCCTCAGACAAGAGAGCACATCCTGCTGTCAAGACAGGTAGGCGTACCTTACATCATCGTATTCCTGTACAAGTGCGACATGGTTGACGACGATGAACTGCTGGATCTGGTAGAAATGGAAGTAAGAGAACTGCTGGACGAGTACGAATTCCCTGGAGACGACACACCGATCATCAGAGGATCCGCACTGATGGCTCTGGAAGATCCTGAAGGCCCATGGGCAGACAGCATCATCGAGCTGATGGAAGCAGTAGACTCCTACATTCCGGAACCGGCTCGTCCGGTAGACCAGCCGTTCCTTATGCCGGTAGAAGACGTATTCACCATTACCGGACGTGGAACAGTTGCAACAGGAAGAGTTGAACGTGGCGTTGTTCACATGGGCGACCAGATTGAAATCGTTGGACTTTCCGAAGAAAAGAGAACATCCGTTGTAACAGGCGTTGAAATGTTCAGAAAGCTCCTCGACCAGGGCGAAGCCGGAGACAACATCGGCGTTCTGCTCAGAGGCGTTCAGAGAACCGAAATCCAGAGAGGACAGGTTATCGCAAAGCCGGGTACAGTTCATCCGCATACAAAGTTCACAGCTAACGTATACGTACTGAAGCAGTCCGAAGGCGGACGTCATACTCCGTTCTTCAACGGCTACAAGCCGCAGTTCTACTTCAGAACAACCGACGTTACCGGTGCTATCGCACTCGAAGAAGGCACAGAAATGATTATGCCTGGTGACAACGCAGTTCTCACCGTTGAACTCATCACACCGATCGCTATCGAAGAAGGTCTCCGTTTCGCTATTCGGGAAGGCGGCAGAACCGTCGCTTCCGGTGTTGTTGGCAAGGTTATCGGATAATTCGAGTACTGAAAAACAAACAAAATTGCCCGCTGCATCTGCAGCGGGTATTTTTTTGCTTCTTAGAGCTTGGCTGTTTTCGCCGGAAATGGCAGGTTTTTTCAACAAAAATTCTGCAGAAACTTCGGCAGCAGCTGGGCGGAATACTGGCGCAGGGAATAGTTCCCGTTGGACAGACACCAGTCGTACATCAGGCCGCGTTCAAACATGGCGTAGGCATGGGTAATATCGTTGGTGGTAAACTCCGGGCGGAACAGTCCCTGCTGCTGACCTTCGATCGTCACCTGCCGCAGCAGTTTGTAGTAGGTGCGGTTGGTGTCCAGCAGAGAACGCTCTGTGGAGGAGATCAGCTGAGAGGAAAATAGCCGGCTGAGCAAATCCACCGCTACGGTATTTTCGATCATCAGAAACAGCTCCTGGTTCATAAAAATCAGCTTATCGATGGGACTTAAATCCGGCCCCATGGTTCTGGACAGCTCCTCGTATTTTTCGTCGAAAAGATAACCTAAAGAGGCGGGCAGATTGTCTTTGCTTTCAAAATAGTGATAAAAGGAGCCTCTGCTGACGTGGGCTTCTTCCAGAATATCGTCGATGGTGGTATTTTCGTAGCCCTGCTGATAAAATAATTTCCATGCAGCAGTTACAATTCTACTTTTTGTATCGCTTGCTTTCCGCATAATTTCAATGATTTATTTAATATAATGTGCTAAATAGTATATACTGCAGTTCATATTTTATTCTACTTTTGTTTGTTTTACAATGCTTTTATATTTCGCGGGAAGCGAAAAAATGAAACAAGAGAGGAAAAAATTATGAACACAGAAACCATCGTCTTTATTTTTTATCTTATATTCATGCTGGGAATCGGCATTTATTTCTTCTTTAAAACCGGAACGGGCGGTGAGAAGGCGTATTTCCTGGGCGGCCGCAGCATGGGCCCGTGGGTTTCTGCACTTTCTGCCGGCGCCTCCGATATGTCCGCCTGGTCTTTGATGGGTCTTCCTGCCAGTGTTTTTGCGCTGGGTATGGGACAAACCTGGATTGGGGTAGGACTGGCGCTGGGGTACGCTTTTTCCTGGATGGTGGAAGCGCCGCGTCTGAGGAAATTTACCATCGTGGCGGATGACTCCATTACCATCCCTCAATATCTGACCAATCGTTTTAAATCCACCGGCAGCGGAATTCGCATTCTCTGCGCGGTTCTTTTCCTGGTGGCCTATACCATTTACGCCGCGTCTTCCATGAAGGCCTGCGGAACGCTGTTCAATACGGTTACGGGGATGAATGCAGAAACGGCCATGTATTTGTCTGCAGCGGTGATTATTCTTTACACCTTTTTGGGCGGCTACAGTGCTGTCTGCTGGACGGACTTTTTTCAGGGCATGCTGATGCTGGCTGCGCTGCTGGTAACACCTATTGCAGCGTTGTCTGCAATCCGGGGCGGCGAAGGAACTCTTACCGCTGCACAAATTGCCGAAGAAACCGCAGGATACTGGAATTTCTTCCATGCAGACTGGCGGGATATCGTTTCCGGCCTGGGCTGGGGCCTGGGTTATTTCGGAATGCCGCACATTATTATCCGTTTTATGTCCATCGAAAGCGACAGAGCTTTAAAAAAATCCAGAGTGATCGGCATTGTATGGACGGTTTTGATTATCGGCTGTGGCTGCGGGGTAGGTGTAATCGGCAGAATGCTTCTGGGAAACATTCAGGATTCCTCCACCATTTTTATTCAGACGGTAAGACATATTTTCCCTGCGGTAATCTGCGGTCTTCTTTTATCCGCCATTCTGGCGGCAGCCATGTCTTCTGCGGATTCTCAGCTGCTGGCCGCCAGCTCTGCTTTTGCCAGCGATGTATACAAGCCCATTTTTCGGAAGAATAAAGCCGGGGACAAAGAGATGCTTTGGGCGGGCCGTGTCGTGGTAATCGTTATTTCGGTCATCGCCGTGTTGATTGCAGCGAACCCGAACAGCGGAACTGTTATGAGTCTGGTGGAAAATGCCTGGGGGCTTTTCGGTGCTGCCTTCGGACCTGCCATCGTGCTTTCTTTGTTCTGGAAACGCTTTAATGTTTTCGGTGCGGCAGCGGCAATTTTTACCGGCGGTGCGGTGGATCTTCTGTGGCTGGCGCTGCTGTCCGATACCGGCATTTACGAGATTGTTCCCGCCAGTATCGTCAGTCTTCTTTTTGGAATTGCGGTGACCCTGCTTACGCCTCCGCCGGGAAAGGACGTGGAAGAACTGTTTGATGCCGCCGTTGCTTTTAAGGATTAGATTTAAACTGAAAAAACGCAAAAAAAAATACCGAAGAATTACGGAAAATCCGGGGAAAAAAGTGATTTTTGGCTATTTTAATAACTGTGGAAAACTTTCCTGTTGACAAGTAAATCGATTTATGAAGACGTTGAAATATCAATTGGTTTCGGGTTTTGCACTTTTCCACAGCCCTATGTGGAAAACTGTATAAAAGATGCTGGAAAGCTTTTACAGAAATGCCCGGAAAGCTTGAAAAATTCGTGGGCCGCAGGCGGTGGAAAACCATTCGCGAACAAGAAAAAGAAACACCCGGAAGAGGTTTCAAAAATAAAAAAGATTTCCTGTCTGCAGAAAAAAATCAATGAGAAAACTCCCCATTTATGGTATACTGTCTTGATATGTTTACCAAATTAGATTTTATATTAGAAAAATACGAAGAGCTTTCTATGCTGGTGGCAGACCCGGAGGTCATTGCCGACCAGAACAAGTGGAGAAAGCTGATGAAGGACATGGGCGACATGGAGCCCATCGTTTTAAAGTACAAAGAGTACAAGAAGGCAAAGGAAGAGCTGGAAGATACCAAGCTGATGCTGGATGATTCGTCCCTTGACGATGAGATGCGAGAACTGGCCAAGATGGAGCTTGCTGACCTGAATGAACGCATCGAGACCTATACCCAGGAACTGAAGATTCTTCTGCTTCCGAAAGACCCCAACGACGAAAAGAACGTTATTCTGGAAATCCGTGCCGGTACAGGCGGAGAAGAAGCGGCACTGTTTGCTTCCGACCTGCTCCGGATGTATTCCCGCTATGCGGAAATGCACGGATATAAGGCTTCCGTTACGGATATCAACGATACCGGCATCGGCGGCATAAAGCAGGTAGTTGTCCGGATCGTGGGCCGGGGCGCTTATTCCCGGCTGAAGTTTGAATCCGGCGTACACCGGGTGCAGCGCGTTCCGGAAACCGAATCCGCAGGCAGAATTCACACCTCCGCCGCCACCGTGGCTATCATGCCGGAAGTGGAAGACGTGGAACTGGACCTCAAGTGGGAAGACATCCGTGTGGATACCTTCCGTGCTTCCGGACACGGCGGTCAGTACATCAACATGACCGACTCCGCCGTCCGTCTGACCCATATTCCCACCGGTGTTGTGGTACAGTGCCAGGATGAAAAATCCCAGCTGAAGAACAAGGAAAAGGCCTTCATCGAACTGAAATCCAGAATCTACCCCGCCATGCTGCAGAAGCAGCATGATGAACAGGCTGCGGAAAGAAAGAGTCTGGTAGGTTCCGGCGACCGTTCCGAGCGAATCCGTACCTATAACTTCCCCCAGGGAAGAGTTACCGACCACAGAATCGGCTACACCATGTACAAGCTGAACAGCTTTATGGAAGGTGAAATGGATGAAATCATCGACGCCCTGATCACCGAGGAACAGGCCGAAAAAATGAAGAACGTACAAGGATAATATATACTTAAAGGAGAATTTATCATGGGTAAAGTTTATGTATTCGATCATCCGCTGATCCAGCACAAGACGGCCATCCTGCGCAGCAAGGACACCACAACCAAGGATTTCCGTCAGCTGGTTACCGAAATCGCAACTCTGATGACTTATGAAGCCACAAGAGATCTGCCGGTAAAGGACGTGGAAATTGAAACACCGCTGGAAAAGTGCACCCTGAAGATGCTGGACGGCGAAGATATCGCCATCGTTCCCATCCTCCGTGCAGGTCTGGGATTCGTGGACGGCATGCTTTCTTTGGTCCCCAACGCAAAGGTTGGCTTCATCGGCATGTACCGCGATCCGGATACCCACAAGCCCATCGAATATTACTGCAAGCTGCCGGAAGACATTGCAAAGCGCTGGACCTTCGTGGTTGACCCCATGCTGGCCACCGGCGGATCCGCAGTGGACGCCATTACCGCAGTAAAGGCAAGAGGCGGCAAGAACATCAAGTTCATGTGCCTGATCGCAGCACCGGAAGGCATTGAAGCGCTGCAGAAGGCCCATCCGGACGTAGACATCTACGTTGCCGCAAAGGACAGACAGCACAACGAAAACGCATACATCCTGCCGGGTCTCGGCGATGCAGGCGACAGAATTTACGGAACAAAGTAGGGTAAGATTATGTTTCAGATACCGGACAGTGTAAGCAAACACACCAACGTATACGACGTTTTAAAGGAACGCGGATTTATCGAACAGACCACAGACGATGAAGGCATCCGCGAACTTCTGGGCAAAGAAAAAGTAAAGTTTTATATCGGATTCGACGCAACCGCAGACTGCCTCCACGTGGGTCACTTTATGCAGGTCATCATCATGATGTACATGCAGAAGTACGGACACACCCCGGTGGTTCTGATCGGCGGCGGCACCACCATGATCGGAGACCCCTCCGGCAGAACCGACGCCCGCAAAATGATGACCACCGAGCAGATTGACGAGAACTGTAAGTCCTTCAAGCATCTGTTCGACCGTTTCCTGGTCTTCGACGAAGACTGGAAGCACATCCAGGCGGAAGGCGTTCTTGCCAAGGGCGGCCAGAACAAGATTCCGGAACCGGGCAAGGCCATCTGCGTCAACAATGCGGACTGGCTGCGCAACGTGAACTATCTGGAGTTCATGCGGGATATCGGAAGCCAGTTCTCCGTCAACGACATGCTGCGTGCGGAATGCTTCAAACAGAGAATGGAGAAGGGACTTTCCTTCCTGGAATTCAACTATATGCTGCTGCAGTCCTACGACTTCTACTGCCTGGCCAGAGATATCGACTGCAAGATCGAGTTCGGCGGCAATGACCAGTGGAGCAATATTCTGGGCGGCAGAGACCTGGCCAGAAGACTGCTGGGCAAGGACAACTATTACGGTATGACCTTTGCACTGCTCACCAAGTCCGACGGAACCAAGATGGGCAAGAGCCAGGCCGGCGCACTGTGGCTGGATGCGGAAAAGTGCAGCCCCTACAACTTCTACCAGTACTGGAGAAACGTAGAGGACGCCGACGTGGAGAAGTGCCTGAAGATGCTCACCTTCCTGCCGCTGGAAGAAATCGCGGAGCTGACTGCCCATAAGGACGAGCGCATCAATCACGCCAAGGAAGTGCTGGCATACGAAGTGACCCGTCTGGTACACGGCGACGAAGAGGCCAAAAAGGCCCAGGATGCTGCCCGGGCGGCATTCTCCGGCGGAGATTCCGCCAATATGCCTTCCAAGAAGATCGAACTTCCCGCAGAAGGCATGGGCATTGTGGCTTTGATGAAGGCTGTGGGCCTGGTACCCTCCAACGGTGAAGGCTTCCGCACCATCGAGCAGGGCGGACTTTCTTTGAACGGCGAAAAGGTAAGCGACACCAAACTGGTGGTCACCGCAGACATGTTCAAGGACGGCGCCATCGTTCTGAAGAAGGGCAAGAAGACCTTCCTGAAGGTGGAACTGTAAATTATTTCGATAAAGCGAACCCCATTTTTTGGAGAAATCTGAGAAATGGGGTTTTGTATTTGCGGCAGGAATAAGAATGCTGACAGCGGCTTTGCGGCAAAAATGCGAATAACGGGGTCACTTTGCAGCAGGAATGCTCATAAGTATTCCGTAAGTAGGAATCTATGATATTCTGCTTTTTTGAAAATGCTCATAGAAATCAGGAAAAAAGGATTTTATGAGCATATTGCAGGGGCTTTGGTGCTCATATATTTCGAATTTGATTTGAAATATGAGCAGCATGACCCCAGAAAATCAAGATATTTACGAAAAAAGCGCTCATAAATCCTTGAAATCAAAAGATTTATGAGCACTTTTTATCATTCGCGTTTTTAAGTCTGCTCCTATATTGTTGCTTTTTAGGCTTATAGGAGCTTTTTATTTCAGTTTATAGTACATGTCCGTCAGCAGCTCCTTGTCTGCGCCGCCGGGCATGGACAGGGAGTGAGACATCTCGTCTTCGTACCAGTTAATCATACCGGCGCCTTCTGCGGAGAGCAGTACCCGGGGTTCCTCCTGGGTGACCTGCTGGTCCCAGTTGTAGTACATGCCGGAAATATCCCGGAATTCATCGGTCTTCTGGAAGCGGTAGCAGTATTCGTTTCCGTTCCGGACAAAGATCAGTTCGTAAAGGGATGCTTCGCTGCCGGAAATGCAGTAGCAGCGGATGTCTTCCGCATCTTCCGGAAGCGCAAGTTCTTTTCCCAGAACCTGCTGAAATTCTTCAAAATCGATGCTTTGCATGGGGTTGGGAATCATGGTTCCGCCGGTAAAACTTCCTTCGGATCCGGATGCGTCACCCGTGCTGATGTTTTCTTCTTTTTTGCCGCAGGACGTGAGTGCCAGGCTCAGGGCCAGGACGGCGAGTAAATAGATTGCTTTTTTCAAACTTATGGTCCTCCTGAATGCATATATTATACAGGAATCCGAAACAAAAGGGAAAGCTTATGCTATAATAATCACATGAATACCACATTTCTCACAACTTCAGACGAAGATCTTCGAAAGGGCGCACAGCTTCTGGCTGGCGGAGGGCTGGTGGCCTTCCCCACGGAGACGGTGTACGGCCTGGGCGCCGATGCCTTCGATCCGGAGGCAGCCAGAAAGGCCTATGCGGCCAAGGGAAGACCTTCCGACAATCCGCTGATCGTTCACATTGCGGAATTCGCGGACATTCGCCGGCTTTCTCCGGACTATGATAATCCGGTGGCAAAAAAGCTGGCGGAAGCCTTCTGGCCGGGTCCCCTGACCATGATTCTGCCCAAGCTCCCCCAGGTGCCCTATGAAACCACGGGCGGTCTGGACACAGTGGCCATCCGCATGCCCCGCTGCGAAGCGACGCTGAAGTTTATCGCCTATTCCGGTACGTTGGTCTCCGGACCTTCCGCCAATCTTTCCGGGCATCCCAGCCCCACCAGCTGGCAGCATGTGGCAGACGATCTGAGCGGCAGAATCGACGCCGTTCTGATGGGGGAACCCTGCGAGGGCGGCATCGAATCCACGGTGCTGGATCTGTGCGGCGAAAAGCTGACCATTCTGCGGCCGGGTCTGGTGACGCCGGAGATGATCTCCGCGGTGACGGGACTGGACGTGGAATACGATAAGGCCCTGTTCCAGAAGCCTTCCGAAGATCCGGACTACCATCCCAAAGCGCCGGGGCAGAAGTACAAGCACTATGCGCCCCGGGCGGAGATGCGCCTGGTGCCGGCAGAAAAGCTGGCCCAGAGAGTGCAGGAGGAAGAGGCCAAAGGACGCAGTGTGGGAGTTATTGAGAAACCGGACGCAAAGACTTTCTTTGCGCTGCTGCGGCAATTCGACGCGGAGGGAAAAGACCTGATTCTGGCGGCGCCCCTGCCGGAGGACAGCAGTCTGAGCTTTTCCGTCATGAACCGGGTATTAAAGTCTGCGGGCTATCATATAGAAGAATAACGTAAGGAACGGAGGAAAACATGGCTTACAACGGATTCGCAATTGACGAATATTTAGATGCGGAGCAGGTGATTAAAGAACTGGATGAGCTGATTACCAAACCGGTTTATTCCATCCTGCCCGAGGCGCTGAAGGAATACGAAGAGGAGTATTTCGAAAAGAAGTGCGCCAAGAGCAAGGAAATGATCACCGAGGCAAAGAAAATTATCCCGGGCGGGGTGCAGCACAACCTTGCCTTCAACTATCCGTTCCCCATTGTCATAGAAAAGGCGGAAGGTGCCAAGATGTACGACATCGACGGCAACTGGTACTACGACCTTCTGCAGGCAGGCGGCCCCACGGTCATCGGGTCCAACGACCCGGCGGTGCGGGACAAGGTCATTGAACTTCTGAATACCTGCGGTCCTTCCACCGGTCTGTTCCACGAATACGAATACAAGCTGGCCAACAAGATTCACGAACTGGTTCCCAGCGTAGAAAAATTCCGCATGCTGGGCTCCGGTACCGAAGCCTGCATGTGCGCACTGCGTATTGCAAGACTTGCCACCGGCAAGAAAAACGTACTGAAGATGGGCGGCGCCTATCACGGCTGGTCCGACCAGATGGCCTACGGCATCCGTATTCCGGGTACCAAGGGTCTGCAGAGCAAGGGTGTTCCGGGCTTTGTATTCAAGCACACCGACGAATTCTTCCCCGGGGACCTGCAGGATCTGGAAAGAAAACTGAAGAGAAACCGTCTGCGCGGCGGCACGGCGGCAGTATATATCGAACCCATCGGACCGGAAAGCGCTACCCGTCCGGTGACCAAGGAATTCGTACAGGGCTGCGAACGGCTGGCCCATCAGTACGGTGCGCTGCTGGTCTGCGACGAAGTTGTGTCCGGCTTCCGCATCGGCCTGGGCGGCGCGCAGGCCTACTACGGCATCAATCCGGACCTGACCATTTTCGGCAAGGTCATTGCCGGCGGTTATCCGGGTGCGGGCGGCGTAGGCGGTCACGCAAACGTAATGGCTTATATCGGCGCCGGTCTGGATGCGGACGGCAAGAAGGTGCCCCAGGCACTCTGCGGCGGCACCATGTCCGCCACACCGATCTCCTGCCTGGCGGGCTACTACGCTATCTGCGAAATTGAAAAGCGCAACGCCTGCGAAGTGGCGGGACGCATGGGCGACCGGCTGACCAAGGGTCTGCAGGAGCTGATCAAGAAGTACGATCTGCCCTTCGTGGCCTTCAATGTGGGCTCCGTATGCCATCTGGATACGGTGGGCACCATGCATTACTTCGTCAACTGGAAGAAGCCATGGACCATTCCGGGCGTCTTAAAGCAGACGGACATCCGCAAGGCGGAAATGCAGCACATGGGCGCGGCCTACATGGCGGAAGGTCTGATTACCCTGGCGGGTTCCCGGCTTTACACCAGTGCGGCTTACACCGAAGAAATGATCGACGACGTACTGGCCAGATTCGACAGAGTCTTCGCAAAGTGCGGCAAACTGTAAAAACGGCGGATTTCAGCAAAGAAAAGAGCAAAACCATGACATATATCGTAGCCTATGATGTGGGCACAACCGGGGTCAAAACCTGCCTTTTTGCGGTGGATAAAACCATCAAGCTGCTGGCGGGCAAAAGCTGCGGTTACCCCTTGTATATTCTGGAAAACGGCGGTGCGGAGCAGGACGGCGACGACTGGTGGAAGGCCATGTGCCGGTCCACCCGGGAGCTGTTTGCCTCCGTGGACGTAAAGCCGGAGCAGGTTTCCGGCATTTCCTTCTGCTCGCAGATGCAGGGCGTGGTGCTGGCGGACAAAGACGGCGTTCCGGTGCACCGCCCCTTGAGTTACATGGACCAGCGGGCCAAGGAAGAAATCAAAAAGGGTATTGCCAACGGCATTCAGGTGGCAGGGGCCAATATCTTCAAGCTGATTCCCAGCCTGATCATTACCGGCGCGGTCACCAGCAGCGTAAAGGACCCGGTGTGGAAGTACAAGTGGCTGGAAAACCACGAGCCCAACTTCAAAAACGCCTATAAGTGGCTGGACGTAAAGGATTACCTGATCTGCCGCTGCACCGGCGAATTTACCATGACCCAGGATTCCGCCTTCGGCACCCTGATTTACGATACCCGCAAGGGCAAAGAGGGCTGGAGCAAAAAGCTCTGCAAAATGTTTGACATCAATATGGACCTGCTGCCCCGGATCATCAAGTCTACGGACGTGGCGGGAACCCTCACCGAAAAGGCTGCGGCGGAGCTGGGCCTTGCGGCCGGCACACCGGTCTTCGGAGGAGGCGGCGATTCCAGCCTCATCGGCGTGGGCGCCGGACAGGTCAACGTGGGAGATACCCATATTTACAGCGGCACCTCCGGCTGGGTCATTACGGTGACCGATAAGCAGATGGTGGACGTAAGCGCCATGATCGCAGCCATCGTGGGTGCCCAGAACGGAAAATTCAACTATTTCGCCGAGATGGAGACCGCAGGCAAGTGTCTGGAATGGGTCAAGGATCATCTGGCGGCGGATGAAATCAATATGTACCTGGAGAAAAAGGACGTAACGGAGGGCTACGAGGCGGTTTATACCAGTCTTTACGACTACATGACCGACTGCATCAAGGATGTGGAACCCGGCAGCGGCGGGGTGATTTTTACCCCCTGGCTCCACGGCAACCGCTGTCCCTTCGAGGACCCCAACGCTACGGGCATGTTCTTCGGCATCAATCTGAACACGGGCAAGACCCAGCTGATCCGCGCGGTGCTGGAAGGCGTCTGCTACCATCTCCGCTGGATGCTGGAGTGCCAGGACAAGAAGCTGAAGACCTCCGACCCGGTGCGCTACGTGGGCGGCGGTGCTCTGTCCGACGTGGGCTGCCAGATTCTGGCGGACATTCTGGGCAGAACCGTGGAAACCGTGGACTCTCCCCAGAACGTGGGCGCGGTAGGCGCGGCGGCGGTAACGGCGGTGGGTCTGGGCGTGATTCCCAACGTGGAATGCATCAAGGACTTTATTCCGGCGGTAAAGACTTTCGTGCCGGATGGGGACAAGCATCAGAAATACGAAAGCTTCTATCAGACCTTTAAGAAGCTTTACAGCGCGAACAAGAAGTTATACAGGCAGGTGAACGGATAATGGCAAACGAAACAACGGATAAGAAAAAAGAACTGATACGCTCCCTGAAATTCTTCCTCTTCTCTGCATCCGCAGGGCTCATCCAGACCCTGTCCATCGTGCTCTGCAACGAAGTATTTCACTTAAACAACGAAATTTCCTACCTGATCGGTTTGATTCTGTCGGTGATCTGGAACTTCACCCTGAACCGCAGATACACCTTCCAGAGTGCCAACAACGTTCCGGTGGCAATGCTGAAGGTGGCGGCCTTCTATGCGGTGTTCACCCCGGCCAGCACCTGGCTGGTGAAGGTTCTGGGCGGCTTTAACTGGTGGGGCGCCGTCAAGAATCCGGCGGTCAGCGAATACCTTGCGGACGGCATCAGCATGATTCTGAACCTGGTGCTGGAATTCTTCTACGACAAGTATGTGGTTTTCCGCAACTCCATCGACACCAACGATATCGCACAGAAGAAAAAACAGTAGAGACAGGCTGCAGGGCAGAGGCTCTGCAGCTTTTATGAAAGAAATGTATTATTCCATCGAAGAAGCAAAAAAATACGTGATCGAGGCGGGTCACCGGCTGTTGGAGAACGGTCTGGTGGCAAGAACCTGGGGCAATATCAGCGCCCGGATCTCCGCCGATGAATTTGTCATTACTCCCAGCGGCAGAGGCTACGAGGACCTGACCCCGGAGGATCTGGTGGTGGTGAAGGTGGCGGACGCTTCCTACACCGGAAACATCAAGCCCAGCAGCGAAAAAATCCTGCATGCGGCCTGCTACCGGCTGCGTCCCGAAACCGGCTTTATCATTCACACCCATCAGTTCTATGCCAGTGCCATCAGCGTGTCCGGCAAAGATTTTTCCTTTGCGCCCAATGCGGCCTACGGTCTTCCGGGAACCAAAAAGCTGGCGAAAACCGTGTCGGCGGCAGTGGCAGCCCACCCCGGAGACAAAAGCTTTCTGATGCAGCGCCACGGAGCGGTGGTTTTAGGTGCGGACTTTGACGAGGCTTTCCGCCTGGCGGAAGAACTGGAAGAAAACAGCCGGGCGGTCTTTGACGCCGCGGTGCCTTCCGTGGCATCCTCCGAAAAACTGTTCGAGGGCGTGGGCCCCCAGACTCGCTGCTTTTATCTCTGCCGGGATCTGTTCGGCGAAATTCCGGCCTATCTGGACGATTTTGCCCAGCTGCTGGGACGCAGCGTAAACGGCAAAAACGGCATGGAAAACATCTGCACCGGCGAGGATGCGGAGGCGGAACGGATGATTCTGGAAAAGAACTGCGCTTCTTTGCTTTACGGGTCCACCTGCAAGGCAAAGCCCATGGGCGCCCTGGACGCCGGACTGCAGCGCTACATTTATCTGAAAAAATATTCGAAGCTAAAGGAGACAAACCGTGAATAATCTGCAGATCATCGACCTTCACTGCGACACCGTGATGGCCTGTTATTTCAAAAACGAGCCGCTGAAGAATTTTGACGGCCATATCAATATCGGAAAACTGCAGCAGGGCGGCTGCATGGCCCAGGCTCTGGCCCTGTTCATTGCCACAGACGGTCATACGGCCCGGGACGGGGTCACCATGCCCTGGGATCTGTATAAAAAGATGCTGGCCTGCTGGAACGAAAACGTGGACGCCAATGCCGACGTGATGCGCCGGGCATGCAGCGTGGAAGACATTCAGAAGAATGCGGATGAAGGCTTTCTGTCCGCGCTGCTTACCGTGGAAGACGGAATCGGTGTGGACGGACGCATGGAGCGCATCGACGAAATGTACGCCGACGGCGTGCGCATGCTGGCCCTTACCTGGAACTTCGAAAACTGCTTCGGCTATCCTAACAGCCCGGATCCTGCGCTGCATCAGAAGGGCCTGAAGCCCTTCGGTCTGGACGCTGTTGCCCGCATGAACGAACTGGGCATGATCGTGGACGTGTCCCACCTTTCCGAAGGCGGCTTCTGGGACGTGGTCAAAACTACAAAGAAGCCCTTCGTGGCCAGTCACAGCTGTGCCCGTGCCCTGCGGGATCACCAGCGGAACCTGACCGATGAACAGCTGAAGGCGCTGGCCGACCGGGGCGGCTGCGTAGGCATCAACTTCTGCTCCGACTTCCTTTCCGAGGACCGGCGCAACACCTATGCCAAGGACATCGTAAAGCATATGGTGCATTTCCGGGACGTGGCGGGCATTGACATTCTGGCCTGGGGCTCGGATTTTGACGGCATCGAAAGCGTGCTGGATTTTAAAGACTACACAGGCATGCCCCATCTGCTGGACCTGCTTTCCGCGGAATTTACCGACGACGAAATCGATAAAATCAACCACGGAAATTTCCTGCGGGTCTTCGCAGACAATCAGTAAAGACACAGACCGGACCGGCAGCAATGCCGGTTCTTTTTTTATTTGGGAAAATGAGATAAATCGTATAGAGTTATTCGGAATATATGTTATAATTAACTGAACACGTTCATTATAACTTTTTTTACACATACATTGCGGAGGAAATCATTATGAAAGCAGTACTTGCAGGTGCCTGCGGACATCTGGGCAGCGATATTTTAAAGTCCCTGATTGCCCACGGTCACGAAGTTGTGGCGGCAGATCTGGTGGAACGCACCATCGAAGGTCTGGACCCGTCATCCTACAGCTTTAAGAAGCTGGATGTTACCAACAAGGAATCCTTAAAGGGTCTGTGCGACGGTGCGGATATCGTTATTACCACCGTAGGCCTGGTTTCTGCATCCAAGAACCTGACCAACTATGACATCGACTACCAGGGCAACCTGAACCTTTTAAACGAAGCAAAGGCTGCAGGCGTAAAGAAATTCGTCTACATCAGCGTTCTGAAGGCAGATGCCAAGAGAGCGGCAGACATGGGCATCGACATGCTTCTGGCCAAGAAAAAGTTCGAAGACGAACTGAAGGCCAGCGGTCTGGATTACCTCATTTTAAGACCTACCGGCTATTTCTACGATATTGCCCACGTTTTTACACCCATGATCGAAAAGGGCGAAGTCTCCGTGCTGGATAAAAACGTAAAGGCCAATGTCATCGATACCCCGGACCTGGCAGACTACCTGGTAGAACACATGACCGATCCGGAAAACAAGATTCTCTCCATCGGCGGTACCGAAGTCTACACCTACGAAGAAATCGCGCAGATGTTCTTTGACGCGGCAGGCAAGCCCTGCGTGGTAAAGGAAGCTCCCGCTTTCCTCTTCAAGATGCTCTACTTCATGGCAAAACTGACCAAGAACGGCAAAGCCGCCGTCATTAAGTTCGGTGAATGGACCATGACCGAAAGCATGGTAGCCGAAGACGTACACTACGGCACCAAGAGCTTCAAGGAATACATCTACAGTCTGTACAAATAAAGGAGAAACACTATGTTAATGGGCTGGAAATTACTGCTCATCCTGTACGTTGTGGCTCTGGTGGGCTGCAGCATGGGATTTAAAAACTACATCTGGTTCCTGTCCGTAGGTTACGGCGGAGCCGTGGGCGTACTGGGTATTGCCCTGATCGTGATGATGTGCACGGGAACGCTGCCCTTCAACGTGGTCAGCCTGATCCAGTGCCTGCTCTTCGTGGGCTACGGCGCCAGACTGTCTCTCTACACCCTGATCCGCGACTTAAAGAACAAGAACTACACCAAGATCATTAAAAAAGAATTTTCCAGTGACATGAAGTTCATCTTAAAGTTCGTCATCTGGATCTACTGCGGCGCACTGTACGTTTCCGAGGTCAGCACCGCATTCTACCGCCTCTACAATAACGCGGGCTCCACAACGCTGCAGTGGGTGGGCATTGCCATCTCCCTGGCGGCTGTCATCGTGGAAGCTTTGGCCGACAAGCAGAAGACCGAGCAGAAGAAGGAAAACCTGAACATGGTAGCCACCAAGGGTCTGTACAAAATGTGCAGATGCCCCAATTACTTCGGTGAAATCATGTTCTGGACGGGTCACCTGATCGGCGCTCTGGACATTTTAAAGGGCGGTCAGTGGATCATGGCCATCATCGCGGAAATTCTGATCGTATTCATTATGTTCAACGGTGCCCAGAGACTGGAAAAGCGTCAGAACAAGAGCTACGGCGACAAGCCGGAATACTGGGAGTACGTAAACAAGACCCCGATCATCATTCCGCTGCTGCCGATTTATCATCTGAACAAGGTGGAAAAGAAGGATTAAAAGAATGCAAAAGGACCGGAAAGAAAACTCTTTCCGGTCTTTTTTATATGCCATGCTGCATGTATTGTTTGATTCAAAAAAAAATGATATTATGGCTGTGATGCACGATACGATAGTTAAGAATACATATATTTTATAAACATCGAAATGAAAGAATGGCGGTTTAACTTATGCGCAACACGATTCGAAGAACCTTTGCAATTTTGTTAACTTTGATGATAATTCTGTGTATCGGGCTGCCAGGCATTGTGTATGGCGCAATAAATCGGGCGGTTCCCAAATACGAATGTTATTACAGCGAAGGTGAAAAAATCGGGAAGCAGCACAGTAAAGATTTATCCGGTTCTTATACCTCTACGACAGATATTAAATCCATAATGGCCGGTATAAATGAGCGCAATTACTATTGTGCTGCCTGGCTGTATTACAGACCTGCACAGACAGAAGATGGTTGGTCTGCGAAAAATTATGCCGCGGGAGAAAACGCTGCAGCTTTTTGCAGTTACTCTGTTGTGCCACAGCGTGCAAGTGCTTCTTATGGATACCAGTGCGGAGACACAGTTGTTTTTGAAGCGCAGACGGACGGAGTCGGAACATATTCCTGCACCATTTATGCGAAGCGAGGCGGGAAGTGGGTCAATGTATCCCATCAGGCAATTTCAACGGAAAAAGCAGATGCAGATACTGATATTATTGCAGAATATACCATTCTTCCGGAAGATCAAAAGGTCCGGGGCGAAATTCGGTACGATTTGCTTAAAAATGATAAAACGCTTTCCTACAGCTATCTGTATATGCTTGACATCGGCGAAAAGAGCTTCCACCTATCCTATGGAGCATTTCTGTTTACAAGCATGCTGCTGATTCTTGTCTTGCTTACTTCTGTAATTCTGCTATTTGCCAGGAAGGCAAAGAAAAAGAATCGAGCGGTAATTCTCTGATTTTTACAAAAGAATACTGTTCACACAAGCCTGCTCTAAAATAGAATTATTTGCTTGACTTACACGCGGACGCACATTAAAATAGATGTTGCGTCCGTGTTTTTTGTAACAGACGCAGTTACTTATTTTTTAGTGACAGTGCCGAAAACGATGGGCAGAAGACAGACCATCAGAGTAGGCGCCGAACCAGATGCACAGCATCCAAGTAGACAGGAGGTATAACATGTCTTACATCGCAAAACCTTCGGAGATCGAAAGAAAGTGGTACGTAATCGATGCAGAAGGAAAGACCCTTGGTCGTCTCTGCTCCGAAACCGCTATGATTCTCCGCGGAAAAAAGAAGCCGACCTACACACCGTTCATCGACACAGGTGATTATGTAATCATCATCAATGCCGATAAGGTTGCAGTAACCGGAAAGAAAGCTGAAAAGATCGTTTACAAGCACTACAGCTACTATCCGGGCGGGATGAGAGAAACCAGCTACAAAGAAATGCAGGCAAAGCACCCCGAAGAAATCATTCGCCACGCTGTAAAGGGAATGCTCCCCAAGGGACCTCTCGGAAGACAGATGTTCAAAAAGCTTAAGGTTTATGCCGGACCGGAACACAACCACCAGGCACAGAAACCGGAAGTTTGGAACTTTTAGTTAGGGAGGTATAGATATGGCAAAGATTCAGTACTGCGGTACAGGCAGAAGAAAGTCCTCCGTTGCAAGAGTACGTCTTGTAGCAGGAAACGGAAATATCATTGTTAATAAGAAGCCTCTGGACGAGTACTTCGGTATGGAACTCCTGAAGAAGGAAGTAAGAAGACCGCTGGAACTCGTAGGAGCAGAAGGTAAGTATGATGTTATCGCTACCGTAAACGGCGGCGGAACAACAGGACAGTCCGGTGCACTTCGCCACGGAATTTCCAGAGCACTCTGCCAGGCAGACCCTGAAAACAGAGCAGCACTCAAGGCAGCTGGCTTTATGACCAGAGACCCGAGAATGAAGGAAAGAAAGAAGTACGGACTCAAGAAGGCCCGCAGAGCTTCTCAGTTCAGCAAGAGATAGTTTCAAACGAAGGAGGATGCATAAAAATGCGTCCTCTTTTTATTTATACTGTTTCTTGGGGATAAACATAGAAATGGATAAAAAGAAAAACAACAACACACAATTACTGATGAACTTTCTGCAGGGGAGCAAGGCGTTTTTCGCCTGCAGCATTCTGGCAGCGGGCATTATGTCCCTCTGCGACATGCTGACCCCCCAGATCGTCCGTGCCGCCATCGATAATGCACTGGGCGGCAAGGAAGCGGATTTTCCGGCGTATATTATGCGTCTGGTGGACCGCTTCGGCGGATTCGCCTATCTGGGCGAACATCTGATCTACATGGCGGCGGCGCTGCTGGTGGTTTCCGCGGTGCGGGCACTGTCCCACTACACCCATACCACCCTGAATACCAGGGCGGCGGAGACTCTGTCCAAAAACATGCGGGACCAGCTCTTCCGGCACATTGCCCGCCTGCCTTATCAGTGGCACATGGAAAACCACACCGGCGACATTATCCAGCGCTGCACCTCCGACGTGCAGATGGTGCGGAATTTCATTGCCGAGCAGCTGACCTCTCTGCTGCTGGTCAGCATTAAAATCATTTTGGGCTTCTACTTTATGTTCTCCATGAACGTGAGCCTGACTTTGATTGCCATCATTCCCATGCCTTTCATCATCTGGTACATCGTAAAGTTCTCTGCGGAAATGCATAAGGGCTTTAAGAAGTGCGACGAAACCGAAGGCGAAGTTTCCGCCATGGTGCAGGAAAACCTCACCGGCGTGCGGGTGGTCCGGGCTTTCGGACAGGAGCGAAAGGAGCGGGATCGGTTCGAGGAAAAGAACGAGTATTATACCGGCCTGTGGGTGAACATGGGCAAGGTCATGGGTAAATTCTGGAGTGTGCAGGACCTTTTGACCGGTCTGCAGACCTTGCTGGTACTGGTTTTCGGTGCAGTGTACTGCATTAACGACCGCATGCTGCCCGGCGAATACGTGGCTTTCCTGTCCTACAACGCCATGCTTTCCACCCCGATCCGCAGAATCGGCCGTGTGATTTCCGAGATGAGCAAGGCCGGAGTTTCCATCGACCGTATTGCCTACATCATGAACTCCGAAGAGGAGCAGGACAAAGAGGGTGCCCGGGAAGTTCCCATGAACAAAGACATCGTGTTCGACCACGTGACGTTCGGCTACAACGAAGGCATCGAAGTGCTGAAGGACGTGAGCTTTACCGTGCCTGCGGGCAGCACCCTGGGTATTCTGGGCGGCACCGGCAGCGGCAAGTCCACCCTGATGCTTCTTCTGGACAAAATGTATACCGTGCCGGAAGGCAGCGGCAGAATTACCGTGGGCGGCGTGGATATCCAGGACATCAAGACTTCCTGGCTGAGGGACAACGTGTCCATGGTGCTGCAGGAACCCTATTTGTACAGCCGTTCTCTGGCGGAAAATATCCGCATTACCGATGAAAACCTGACCCTGGAGGACATCCGGACCGCGGCGAAATCCGCCTGTCTGGACGATACCATTGAGGGCTTTTCCAAGGGTTACGATACTTTCGTGGGCGAGCGGGGCGTTACCCTGTCCGGCGGCCAGAAGCAGCGGGCGGCCATTGCCCGTGCCCTGACCAAGAATGCACCCATTCTGGTCTTCGACGACTCTCTGTCCGCAGTGGATACCGAAACCGACGCCAAGATCCGCAAATCTCTGGAGGAACGTTTCGGCACCGCCACCATCATTATTATTTCTCACAGAATTACCACGCTGTCCAAGGCAGATCAGGTTCTGGTCCTGGAAAACGGCAGCGTTTCCGAACTGGGCAGCCCGGAGGAACTGAAGAATTCGGACGGTCTGTACCACAAGATTTATGCCATCCAGTCCGGTACATACGAGGAAGGAGGGGAAGCAGATGCGTAATAAAAAAGAAAAAGATCCCATGCGCCTGTTCGGCATTCCCCGGATGATGTACCTGATCAAGCGCTACAAAAAGCCTCTGCTGGCTATGTGCGGCTATACCGCGCTGTCCAACGCGGCGGCGGTCATTGCGCCTCTCATGCAGCGCTACGCCATCGACCATTACGTGGCAGACAAGACCCTGGACACGCTGCCCTGGTTCATTCTTCTCTACGTGCTGGCCCTGGCCGTAATGACCTACGCGGGCTACATGGAAGTGGTAAAAGGCCTGGCCACGGAAATGCACATGGACCGGGATATGCGCAACGCAGCCTTCTCCCATCTGCAGGAACTGGCGTTCTCCTACTATAACCAGAACAGTGTGGGCTACATTCACTCCCGGGTTATGAGCGATACCTCCCGCATCGGAGACCTCTTTTCCTGGCAGATCCACGACACCGTAGCCTTCTTCGTGTATATTTTCGGCTCCATCGGGGTCATGTTTGCCACCAATTTCAAGCTGACTCTGCTGGCGATGGCGGTGGTTCCGGTGATCACCCTGTTCTTCTCTCTGTTCCAGAAGAAGTACTTCGACCTGCATGCCCAGGTAAGAGAGCTGAACTCCAAGATTACGGGAGACTTCAACGAAGGCATTACCGGCGCCAAGACCACCAAATCCCTGGTCATCGAAGAAAAGCTGGACCGGGATTTCCAGAAAGACACGGGTGCCATGCTGAAGAAGTCCACCCAGCAGGCCAGACTTCACGGCGTATTCCACTCCGTCACCACCATGGCAAGTTCTCTGGCGGTGGCCATCGTGCTGTGGAAGGGCGGCGCCATTGCCAAGAACGAAATCGGTACTTTCTCCATGTTTATGACCTATGCGGAGCAGCTGATGGAACCGGTGCGCTGGCTGGTGGATACCCTGGCACTGTTCGTGGCGGGCAAGGTAAACATCTCCCGCTACGCCAAGCTGATCGATACCGTCTCCGACGTAACCGATACCCCGGAAGTAATTGAAAAATACGGGGACAGCTTCAATCCGAAGAAAGAAAACTGGGAAGACATCCGGGGCGACATCGAGTTCAAGGACGTGGACTTCAAGTATCCCGACGGTGACGAATATATTCTGGAAAACTTCAATTTAAAGATTCCTTTCGGTACCAACGTGGCCATCGTAGGCGAAACCGGTGCGGGCAAGAGCACCCTGGCGTCTCTGATCTGCCGCTTCTACGAACCCACCAAAGGTCAGATGCTCATCGACGGCCGGGATGCCCGGGAACGTTCCCAGCTCTGGCTGCACAGCTCTCTGGGCTACGTGCTGCAGACGCCCCATCTGTTCTCCGGCACCATCCGGGACAACCTGACCTACGGCAACGAAAATGCCACCGACGAGGAAATTCAGCGGGCCATTCATCTGGTTTCTGCGGACAGCGTCATCGACAAGCTGCCCCAGGGCCTGAACACCGACGTGGGCGAGGGCGGCGACATGCTCTCCACCGGCGAAAAGCAGCTGATCAGCTTTGCCCGGGCCATTCTGTCCAACCCGAAGATTCTGGTGCTGGACGAAGCAACCGCTTCGGTGGATACCCTTACCGAAGCCCGGATTCAGAGCGCCATCGACAAGGTGATTCAGGGCAGGACCTCCATTGTCATTGCCCACCGTCTGTCCACCGTCAAGAATGCGGATATCATTCTGGTGGTCAAGGCCGGCAAGATTATCGAAAGAGGAAAGCACGAGGAACTGCTGGCCGCCAGGGGTCATTATTACGACCTGTGGACCCGCCAGTTTGAGGATGCAGCCACTTCCGAGCTGCTGAACGGTTAATTTATGAAATACAAGAGATTTCAGTTCTTTACGGAGCCCGAGCTTCTGGATGAACTGGCGGAAAAACTCACGGCGGCCGGGATCGAGGGCTTTGAAATCAACGATCCCCGGGACGCGGCACTGTTTTCCGAAGAAAACAACGGATATCAATGGAATTACGTAGACCCCTCCGTCCTGCAGCAGCTGGCGGAGGGCGCCTGCATTACGGTGTATGCGGCGGAAGGGGAGTCTCTTCCCGCAGAAGCCCTGCAGGCGGCGGAAGGCTGCCGCACTGTGGTTTCCGAGGCGGATGACGCAGACTGGCTGTACAAGTGGCAGGAATACTTCGTGCCAAAGCGCTACGGAAAGAACATTGTGGTCAAGCCGGTGTGGGCGGAATACAAAGCCCTGCCCGAGGACGTCGTCATTGAGATTGACCCCGGCGAAGCCTTCGGTACGGGCAGCAGCGCCACCACCTATCTGGCCATTGAACTGCTGGAAAAGTATCTGAAGCCCGGCGACCGGGTGCTGGACGTGGGCTGCGGTACCGGAATTCTGTCCATTCAGGCGGCAAAATGCGGCGCATCTGTGGTGCACGCCCTGGATTTGGACCCGAAAGCCGTTTCCAGCACAAAAGTGAACATAAAACTGAATAAATGTGGTAAGATAATAAGTGCAGAGCAAAGAGACCTGGTCAAGGGTCTGGATTTTACTGCCGATACCGTGGCGGCAAATCTGACGGCGGAGCTTGTCATCCTTCTTCTTCAGGACATTGCAAAGCACTGCAGTGCCGGGGGCATGCTGATTGCCAGCGGCATCATAAAAGAAAAAGAAGACAAGGTGATTCATGCCATGTACCGCGGAGGTTTTGAACCCGTGGAAGTTCTCCGGGACGGAGAATGGGTCGCGGTAGCCGCAAGAAAAGGTATTCGTGTGTGCTGATTAGAGTTTTACAGGGGGAACGCATATGAAGTTAAAACGAGCAGCATCGATTCTCCTTGCAATTGCCATGATTTTTGTACTGGCAGCCTGCGGGGACAAACCGGATTCCAAAACGGAATTTGTAAAGGTTACATTTGATACGGACGGCGGCAGCAGTATTTCCGCCATGGAAATCAAGAGCGGCGGAACCGTAAACAAGCCGGAAGCTCCGGTAAAAGAGGGCTGCGTCTTCGAAAAATGGGTCAGCGGAGAGACGGAATTTGATTTTTCCACGGCCATTACCCAGGACATAACCCTGAAGGCTGTGTATAAGAAGGCAGAAGATCCCAAGCCAGATCCTCAGCCGGATCCGGAACCCGAAAAGAAGCCGGTACCGGAAGGATTTGAAGAAGGAACCTTTAAGATTCACTTCAACAGCAACGGCGGCAGCGAGGTGCCGGACGTTCTGGTGAAGGTGGGCGACGAGTACGTTTTCCCGGACAATCCCTACAAGGTGGGAAGTGCCTTTAACTGCTGGAGAGACAAGGACGGCAAGGAAGTGGGCTATCTGAAGGAAAGATACACCTTCGACGCCAAGGAATACGAGACGGTGACCCTGGACGCGGAATGGCTGGAAGGCTACTTTACGCTTCGTTTCCACGCCAAGGGCGGCAATACCGTACATGACGTAATCGCCAAGGAAAATACCTACGTTACCGTTACGGACAAGCGCATTCCGCGGAAGAGCGGCTGCGGCTTCCTGGGATGGTATCTGATTTCCGACAATATTCCGGATACTTCCAACGAAAAGTTTGCAAATTCCTTTTCTTATTACGGCGGCTGGGCCTTTGAATGCAGTACCGACGGCAAGCCCATTATTTTCGAAGCCCGCTGGGAGACTGGCGGCATAACGCTGGCGGAAAAGAATGGTCCCGGAAGCGGTTATAGAACCCACGTAATCATGCCGGGGCAGAGCTATCTGACCGACTATGAACCCAGCAGCGATCAGCCCATGGGTACTCCGCTGGGCTGGTATGTGGACTGCCTGAAGTCTTATGTGCCGGAGCGCACCGTTGTGAATTTCCCCAACGCCAAGGCCGGTGACGTGATTCTGATGGAATTCAAGTGGCAGAAATAGAAAGATAAATATCGGGAGCCGGTCTTTGTGACCGGCTCTCTTCTTTTCGTTTGACTTTACCCTGCCGAAATCGTATAATGCTAAAGTACGCTACTGTGGCTCAGTCGGTAGAGCAGCTGATTCGTAATCAGCAGGTCGCCGGTTCGAATCCGGCCAGTAGCTCCATAAAAGGGCGTGTGAAAAATGAGTTTTCATTTTTCGCACGCTCTCTTTTTGTGCACGTTTTTTGTAAATTGCTCTGTAAAAGAGCATAATACCCCTACCCCATGGAACAGATAAAATCTGTACCTATGCGGCTATCGACATTCTTTTCAGTTTGTTGTTGAATTTGTATAGGTTTTGCCCGATAGAGACCAGAAATATTTCCAGTTTCACCGAATTGATTCCTCTTCGGACAATTCTTTT
>JAZUDB010000060.1:0-15434 GCA_045639385.1 Anaerovoracaceae bacterium
CGAAAATAAGAGTCTTCACCCAATTGAGCTTCGAAAAATGAATTGGGCACATAAAAAATACTCTTTTCCAAAAATTTTTCACCCATATAATGCAAAACACAGCGCCTGGGCACAGAAAAATGTAAGATTCATCCTCCATTAGCCCTAAAAATGTACCCAAGTAATACCCTAAGCAACGATTGGGTGAAAGCTTCGAAAGAAAGCTGGTCCCATTACCCGTCGAAGTCAGTGTCTGGGTGAAAGCATCCCCTGCCGTGGGACCAGTCCCAAAGAGGTTTCAACACTTTTCCGCATGGAAATTTCAATACTTTTCAGACTTTTCATCAACACTTTTTGTCCAGCCTATATCTTGTTTCAAACAAGATAAAACCCTCGGAATCGTATAAATTCCAAGGGCTTTCAGCTTTTAAAAGCACACTTTTTGTCCTATAACTCTTATAGGGTATTTCTTTCTACAGCAGGCTGTCGATCAGGCCCTGCAGACCCTCTTCTTCGTAAATTCCTTTGTAGTATTCAATCTCTTCGGCAATCAGGCCGTCAATCATATGCATGCCCAAAACTTCCACCGGCGCTTTGTCATCGGTAAAAAGATAATCGTTCCCGGTGCCCTCGAACTTTTTCATGCCGTACTTGACCCGGTTCAGCTGGGTCTGCAGCTTTGCGTCGTAGGGATTGCCGCTGAGGGCTTTTTCCAGCAGCTGGGCACAGTCGCTGCCGCAGCAGGCGTACAATTCCCGGTTGGAGGTGCGGGACACGTCCGCGGTGTACACGTTGTCAAACACCTGCAGAATGGTATCTGCCAGATATTCGTTGATGGAGCCCTCCCCGTCGGAGTACATGTTCATATTCACCACCATGACCCCCGCAGGATTCAGATGGTTCTTTACCAGGGTAAAGAACTCCAGAGAACTCATCTGGAACGGAATGGTGATGTCCTGATAGGCGTCCACCAGAATGATGTCGTAGGAGCCTTCCGCACCCTGAAGAAAGGCCCGGCCGTCGTATTCGTAAAGATTGACCTCCGGAGACATATCGAAATATTCGTAGGCCAGGTCCGAAATCCTGCCGTCGATTTCCACCGCGTCAATGGAACAGCCCGGAAAATAGCGGCTGCAGAGGGTGGCAAAAGTGCCGGTTCCGTTGCCCAGAATCAGCACATCCAGGCTGTCTTTGGTCCTGCCCGCATCCGCCATGGCAGTGCCCGCGATGGCGTAATCGTAATACATGCCGGTAAAGCCGTCGGTCTTCATCTTTACGGACTGGACGCCGAAGAGTACGTTGGTGGAAAGCACCACGCTTTCGTCGTCCTCCTTCACCTGCAGATAGTTGTATACGGACTCCCCTTCGTAGGTCAGGTCATTGTCCCAGAAGGCAAAGGATACGCGGGAACCGAAAATCGTGCAGAGCAGAAACACCAGCACCGAAACGATCAGGGCCTTGCTCAGCTTTTTGGCGGAGATGAAATACAGGGCCGCCAGCACCAGCAGAATGCCGGAAAAGATTATGAAAGTGGCCGCCGTACCCACCGCCGGAATGGTGACGAAGGTGGGCAGGAAGGTGCCGATGATGCTGCCCACGGTGTTGGCCGCGCCCAGCCGTCCCACGATTTCGCCGCTTTCCTCCGTGTTTTCCATGATGTAGCGCACCAGGGAGGGGGTCACCGTACCCAGCAGGAACAGGGGGAACACGAAAACCACCATGCAGCTGACGAAGGCCGCAATGATCAGGAAGTTGGTGTTCACCGCCAGAATCAAAAGGCCGGAGATCCCGATGATCAGGTAGCGCCCTGCAAAGGGAATGGCCGCGATCCAGGCCGCCGCAATGAGCATGCGCCGGTAAAGGATGGCCGGGTCCGGATTTTTATCCGCGGTTTTGCCGCCGTAGATGTTGCCCAGGGCCATGGCGATCATTACCGTCCCGATAATGATGGTGTACACGATCTGGGAGGAACTGAAATAGGGCGCCATCAGACGGCTGGCCGCCAGTTCCACCGCCATCACCGACATGCCGGAGAAAAACTCCGTCAAATACAGATAGGTTTTGTTGTTCAGAATGTTTTTCATATCGTTATTTTTTCTTCTTTTCCTTGATTTTGCGGATGGTATTCCGGATTCCCCGCCCCATTCTCTCCACGGTATAGCCAAAGGCATCCGCCGCGTGGTTCACGGATTCCTTCCCCAGGTCCTTCCCCGTAAATCTGCAGCGCCAGCCGGCCGCCAGGGCGAACAGGACGGCGATCAGTACGGGCCAGAAGGCCAGAAGCAGGATCAATATTCCGTGCAGAATGGGAATGCGAATGATTTCCCTGCCTCTGCCGTTAAAGATCAGTATTTTATTGCCGAACAGAAAATCTTTTACTTTGGACGCAAAGCGCTTCATGCCTTCGCCGCCGGAATTTTTGCCGGCATAGCGGAAGCGGGACCGGTCGTAGGAATCCTCCAGGTCTTCCAGCTCGATTGCGTCGTCTTCCGGGGATTTCCCCGGGTTTTCCCCTTGATTTTCCGTCATTTTGCTGTGATTCATAAATTTACCCCCTAATTTTCGATAGCGGTATTATGCGCCCCGAAAATCAAAGTACCGTTGAAGAAAGATGAAAATCAGATGAAATTTCTTCGGGGAAACAAATTTAATGCTTTAAAGTGTATTCGTTGATCCACAGGTTCATCAGGTTGACCGCTCCCCGGTAGCCCACAAAGGGAGCGCCCCAGGGATGGATCCGCTGACCCACGTCCGGATTTGCGATCTGCAGGGACAGGTTTTTGCCCGCCCAGCGCAGCGCTTCGCCGGAGAACATCAGATAGCCCTTGTCGTGGGCACTGACGATGGGGATCCACTCTTTTTCGCTGTAGTAAGGAATGTCCTCGTCACCCATTTCCGGGCAGTCGCACCAGCAGGGACCCCGGTTCAGATGCATTTCGCCCAGGGCGTAGTCCCGGATGCCCTTCACCACGTCGTAATGGCCGCCGATGGTCAGCACCGCCTCGTTGGGATAGGACCACTGATTGTTCTGCAGGGTCCGGCGGGGCCGGTCCGCCATCAGTTCAAACATGTCCGTTTCTTTTTTGATAAATTCTTCATCCGGCGCTCTTCCCAGCACCTCGCCCACGGAGCGGAGCCAGGCAGTGGTGGCTTTCATGCCGTAGGGACGGCCGAAAATCCAGGGCGTACCGAACTTTTCCTCCAGCACTTTCGCCGCCGGAATGCCTTCCCGCCGGAACACCAGATTGATGTGGGCGCCGCCCATATTGCGGATGTCCGTCACGGAGCAGTCGGAGGAAAACACGCAGATCTTCTCCATGCCGAAGGCCTCTTTCATCAGGCGGCGGATCTCCAGAGCGTCCGCACCGAAATTGAACAGATCCGGGCAGGATCCGATAATGTTGAACGTGGGCTCAGGGGTCTTTTCCCGGGCTTCCGGCAGCGTCTGCGCCAGCACCGTAAGGGCTTCTTCCACCCCCTTGTGCTGGCTGATGGCAAAGCTCCCGTGACCCAGCGGAATCAGGGGCGTATCCGGATAGTTATCCTGCAGCAGCTTTGCAATGGCATACATGTCCATGCCCACCACTTCGGGTACGGCGGAGGGCTGCAGAAACACAACCTTCGGCTTGTCGCTGGCAATCACCCCCGCCAGCGTGGCATCCAGCCGGGAAGTGTCGCCCATGGCAATGTCGGTTTCATCGATATAGGTGGTATAAAGCGGGGCGCCGTAGCCCTCGTAAATTCCATAGCTTTTCAGGGAGCCGCCGCTGTACAGGTTATGACCCATACAGCCGAATTCCACCACGGCAGCTTCGCTGATCGGCGCAATGGTCCAGAAAATGCCCATACGGCCCGAAGGCATGGGTTTAAAGCGGTGCAGGCCCATAAATATCTATCCTTTCTCCCCTTCCCCCGGTTTCCAGCACCGTAAAGATGCGGTCCAGCAGACCCACGGTCCGCTCGTAGCCGGTAATTCCGAAAAAGTCGTTGCAGTTCTCCGCAACCTTAAATCCCGGAATGGGGTGTTTCATGTATCCGAAGCAGAGATCCGGTCCCATGCTGCGGATCAGCTCTATGTCATAATCGTGATTCATAATTCTGCAGACCGGCGGGTCGATGCCCAGAGCCTTCAGCTTGGCGGCGCATTCGATATCTTCTTTGTGCACGTCGCCCAGGTGAATCAGAATAGGCTCCATACCGAATTTCGCCAGGTAAAGCGCCAGGGGCACCGGCATGTCCACTTCCGTGAGCATGGCGTATTTCAGACCCTTTAGTTCCTTTGCCGCCCGTTCCTCCAGCTGAATGGCCTTGCGGCGCCAGCCGTCGAATTCTCCTGCCAGAGAAATGCCCAGAAGTTCCTCGATGCGGGCGTATTCTCTGTCGATATCCTCCACGCTGAACGCCATGTGCAGACCGCTGTAAGGAATGCCGAAGCGCTCCTGCATCTTTGCCGCCAGGGGCTGGGTATAGGAGCTGACCACCAGGTTCAGGGCCGCGTCGGGGGCGTCCATGTAATCCTGCAGAGAAGCACCGGCGGTCAGATGACGCACCGGAATGCCTTTCTTTTCCAGGGCATGTACGATCAGCGGCAGTTCCACGGGGGCTGTTTTTGCCCGCCAGGGTTCCAGGAACAGCACGTTGCACTGCTTTGGCACCGTTTCCTTCGGATCCATCAGGGCGCCCAGAGACTCTCCGGTCTTCCAGGTGCCGATGCCTGCGCCGAAGTTCTTAAACTGCCCCAGGGTTACGTAAGTAAGCTTTGCTTTCAGCTGGGGCTGCATTTCCGCAATGATGCCCTCGAAATCCTCGCCGATCAGGTCTGTGACGCAGGTGGCGATCATTAGAATGGCTTTGGCGCCGGCGGCATCCATCTCCCGCAGGGCCTGGCAAACCCCTTTGCGGCAGCCGAAAATTACTTCGTTGGCGTCCAGCACGTAAAGCCAGCGCAGTTCCCCGTGGGGTCCCTCCGGATTGGACGTGGCGCCCCGGGAATGGGTTGCGCATTCCGGCATGCACACCATCAGACTGGAAAGCCCTTCGATGTCTTCGGACAGATTGCAGGCCACCCGCATGGGGCACCAGCCGCCGGAGTACACCGCCGGGGTAAAGAACTTGATGTTTTTGCCGGACTTTACCGCAGACAGCTTCTTCAGATGCTTCAGAGAGACCTCCATGTCAGTCCTCCTTCACCAGAGACAAAGCCAGCTCCCGGAAAACCTGCGCCACTTCGCAGTCCGGGAAAGCCTCCGTTACGGTCTTGCCCAGGGCTTCCGCCTCCTGGATCTTGCCGTCCCGGGGGACCTTTTTCAGAACCACGGTTCCGATTTCCGCTGCGGCCTTTGCCACCAGTTCATCCTCGTTTTCGATATTTTTTGCGTTGAAAATCAATCCTTTCAGCGATGCATAGCCCCGCTTTCCGAAGCTTTTCACCGCGCTGGAAATATTATCGGCAGCATACAGAGCCATCATCTCGCCGGAGGTGACGATGCAGACCTCGTCCGCATAACCGCCCCGGATGGGCATGGCAAAACCGCCGCAGACCACGTCCCCCAGAACGTCGTAGAAAATAACGTCCGGCTGGTATACGTCGTAGGCTCCCAGCTCTTCCAGCTTTTCAAAGGCCGTAATAATTCCTCTGCCCGCACAACCCACGCCGGGCACCGGACCGCCGGATTCCACGCAGTACACGCCGGTGCTGCTGCGGACCACAATGTCGTCCAGGGTCACATCGTCGTTGTCCCGCATACTTTCCAGAACGGTGGGGATGCGCACGCCGCCGGTCAGATTTCTCGTGGAATCCGACTTGGGGTCGCAGCCGATCTGCATTACCGTGTAGCCTTCCGCCGCCAGGGCTGCGGACATGTTGGACACCACCGTGGACTTCCCGATGCCGCCCTTTCCGTAAATGGCTATTTTTTTCATTCTGCTGCCTTCCTTTCTTTTGTTATATATTCATTTTTTGATTTCTTTATCCATACTAATCTTATTATATTACATTCTGCGTGTTGTTTTGTATTTTTCTTTTGTGATATAATTCATTTGGTATAAAAGTGTTTATTGTTTTGTCTTCGATTTATGCATAGCCCCGTGGTATGCATAAACTATGGGCAGAAGAAGCAATTCTCCTACCTGCCGTGTTTGCAAAGAAGACTGTTTTTAATGCAGTCTTTTTATTTTCAGAGACTGCAGGAAGGAGTTTTTTTATGTACGGTTATTGGAACAAGCTCTGCCGCGTAAATCTGACAAACCAGACCTGGGCAGCAGAGGACATCAAGGACGAAGATCTGAAGCTTCTGCTGGGCGGAACCGCTTTCGGATGCAAGATTCTTCTCGAAGAAACCCCGGCAAACGTTGACCCGCTTTCTCCGGAAAACAAGATCATCTTTGCACTCGGTCCGGTACAGGCACCGAAGTTCTTCCCGGGCAGCGCAAAGTGGAGCGTTATTACAAAGAGCCCGCTGACAGGCTCTTTCATGGACAGTGCAGGAACAGGTTCCTGGGCTCCTCAGCTCAAGAAGGCTGGATTTGATGCCCTCGTTATCGAAGGCAAGTCCGAAAAGCCGGTATGGCTTTACATCAACGACAACGGCGTGGAATTCCGCGACGCAGCAGAACTCTGGGGTCTCGACACCATCGAAACTTCCGAAAAGATCAAGGAGATTCTCGGAGACAAGAGAGTCAACGCAGTCAACATCGGCCCGGCCGGTGAAATCATGAACCCCATCGCAAACATTACCTGTGACGGTCACTCCTTCGCAGGCAGAGGCGGTGCAGGCGCAGTTATGGGTTCCAAGAACCTGAAGGCTGTTGCCGCATGGGGCACCAAGCAGTGCGAAATCGCAGACGCAGAAGCCTGTGATAAGTGGGCAAAGGATATGTTCAAGACCCTCCACGAAGCCACCGCAACCGCAGAAGGTACACCCTCCGTTATGGTAGGCATGGAAGAAATCGGCGACTCCCCCATCCGTTACTGGAGAGGCGACGTATGGCACAAGGGTGCGGAAACCATCGGTACCCCCAGATACACCCAGGTGCTGAACGTAAAGCCGCTGCCCTGCCAGAACTGCCCGGTAGGCTGCCACAGACACATTGACATTACTTTAAAGAACGGCGAAAAGCTGGTTGGCAACGGTCCGGAATACGAGACACTGGGAACCATGGGTTCCGGTCTGTGCATCGACGACCTGGAAGCCATCTGCATCGCAAACGATATCTGCAACAGAGCAGGTGTTGACACCATTTCCGCAGGTTCCTACATCGGATTCCTTACCGAATGCTACGAAGCATCCCTGATTTCCGCAGAAGAAATCGGCATGGTTCCCCACTTCGGCGATCCGGAAACTCTGCTGGGACTGATCGACAAGATCGTTAAGAACGAAGGTATCGGCGCATACTTCAAGAAGGGTATCCGCGGCGCAGCGGAAATCATCGGAGGAGATGCCAAGGATATCGCAGTAGAAACCAAGAACATGGACTATCCGGCACACGACCCGAGAGCGGTCTTCGGCAACTTCGTAAACTACGCAGTAGGTCCGAGAGGCGCCTGCCACGAAAGAGGCGACGTTCAGGCCATCGCAACCGGTCTGGTATATCCGGAAGTAGGTCTGGAAGAAGTAGGCGACAGATTCTCCGTAGCAGAAGGCCCCCAGATGGCAATCTACGCACAGGACGGCGCCATGATGTATAACTGCAGCACCATCTGCAAGTTCATGGTAAAATTCGCAGGCATGACCATCACCGAATATCTGGCAGGTCTGGAAACCATCACCGGCGAAAAGTGGACCGGCAAGGACCTCTTCCTCTACGGCGAAAGATCCCTCAACCTGCAGAGACTGCTCAACGTAAGAGACGGTATGAGCCGCAAGGACGACACCATTCCGAAGAAGCTCTTCATTCCGGCAGCAGTAGGCAGCAGAGCAGGCAAGGCCCCCACAGAAGCAGAATTCAACCAGATGCTGGACGAATACTATGCAAAGAGAGGCTGGACCAGCGAAGGTATCCCCACCGCAGAAAAGCTGACAGAACTGGGTCTGGGCGAATACGCAAAGTACATCCAGTAAAACATATCACAAAGGGACTGACATATGGTTAAGGTCAAATATTACGGTTTCTTAAAGAAAAAGCTGCCGCAGGAGTTCGATGAAGAAGGCTTCTGCACTATGGACATCGCTGGTACCACCGTGGGCGATCTGCTGACGAGCACCGAAGTGGACCCGGGCATGCGCATGACCGTTCTGGTCAACAGCCACCGGGAAAACAAGGACTACGTGTTTGCGGACGGCGACGTGATTACCGTGATGCCCCTGGTGGCCGGCGGCTGATTTTATCAACATAGGAGGTAGAATATGCTCAAAACGAAAGTCGGCAGCAGCATTAATCCGGACAACAAACTTGCCGGTAAGGAAGCTGCAAAGAAGGCCCGTCTTGCAGGTGCCAAGGTTGGATTCCTGTTCACATCTGTAGTTATGGACCAGAAAAAAGTTCTCGCAGGTATTAAGGAAGTGGCTGACGTACCTGTACTCGGCTGCACATCCAGTGCGGCAATCGCAACCCATGAAGGTTACTTCAACGCAGAAACCGGATATGCAGGCATCATGAGCTTCTCCGGAGATTTCGAAGTAGGCGTTGCAGGCAGAGCAAAGAAGGAAGGCGAAGACGCCAGAGCCATCGGCAGAGAACTGGCAAAGAAGGCTGTAAAGCAGCTGAACGGAGCCAAGCCGTCTTACTTCTTCATGACCGCAAGCCCGGCAGAGGAAGAAGCCTATGCAAAGGGTGTTATGGACGTTCCCGGAACCATTCCGCTCTTCGGCGGAAGTGCCGCAGACAACACCGTAGAAGGCAAGTGGAGCATTTTCTGCGGAAACAAGATCTTTGCAGACGGCTGCGCCATTGCAGTATTTGCCAAGGATGAATCCATGACCAACCTCTACACCGGCGAATTCGAAGAAACCGAAGACTGCGGCATCATCACCAAGGTGATCGGCGACAGATGCCTGGCAGAAATCGACGGCGTTCCGGCAGTCAAGAAGTACTGCAAGTGGACCGGCAAGAAGCAGGCTGACGTAATGGGAGGCGACCTCCTGGCAGCAACCATCTTCGACCCGCTGGGCGTAAAAGACCCCATCGGCAGCGTAACCGCAATCCGCCACCCCATGTTTGCCAACGACGATCTGTCCATGAACATCGGCGCAAACCTGAAGGAGCACACCGCAATCTGCCATATGCACCTGACCCCCCAGGGCATGATCGATGCCAACCCGGCTGCGATTAAGAAGCTGGAAGCATTAATGCCCAAGAAGCCCCAGGGACTCTTCCTGGTTCACTGCGGCGGCAGAAGACTGGGTCTGCAGCTCCAGGGCGTAGAAGACCAGATCTGGCCGGCAGTAAAGGCTGTTACCGGCAACACCGAATTCCTGATGGTATTTACCTTCGGTGAATACGGCAGCGCAGACCACAGCGGCAACACCGTAGGCGGACTCTCCCTCTCCTACACCGGATTCGCAAAGTAAATCAAAAGCTTTCAAGGCAGCCCTTCGGGGCTGTCTTTTTTTATGAAGAATTGAAAAACCGGCCCGGAAAATCGAAGATTGCTCCATATAATCCCGTATCGCGTTGGAGGGTTTCACCCAACTACCTGAGAAAGCACCAATTGGGCACATTTTTCGTCAAGAAGCCCCGGGGGTTCGCTGATTTTGTGTGCCCACCCGGCATTGTCACCGGCGATTGGGTGAATTCTCTTCAGAAAATCACGCAAAACGACTGCCGCATCATTAACCATTACGCCCCTTGTGGACGTTCACCACAGATTGACGACATGCCCTTCATACATCAAAAATCCCGAAGCAAAAGCTTCGGGATAACTTTTATTTCGGTCGGCTAAAGAGCCAACCGGTACTGCTTTGCGGCCGCCGCAGCTTAAATCTTCGAATAGGAGAACTGTCCGTCGGAAACCACGGTTCCGTCGGCATGGGTCAGTTCCACGTCCACGATGCAGGTCCGGGAGCCCCGGTGACGCAGGGTCGCTCTGGCATAAAGCATGCCGTCCGGCTCCTCGGTGCTGACGTAATACTGCATGCTGCAGTTCTGGGTTACGTAGGTGCAGCCGTTGGCCCGGGCGCAGGCACCCGCCACCGCGTCGGACAGGGCGTTGTAAGCGCCGCCGGTCATGTGACCCAGCAGGTCCGTCAGCTCCTTCCGGTAAGCCAGCTGCCCGAAAGCGGTATTTTCATCCGCGGAAAGCACCTGAATGTCCAGAAGCGCCGAGAAGGGCTGCTGCTCCGGCTGATATGCAGCGTTTTCTGCAGCGGTCTGCAGTTCTGCGCTGTCTGTTTTGTTGTAGTTCTGATCCATATTTCGATTCCCTTCGCTGAGTTTTCCGGTCCCTGCCCTAGAACAGTTTTCCGGGGTTGAGGATGCAGTTGGGGTCAAAGGCTTTCTTGATGCCCCGCATCAGCTCGATCTGGTCTTCGCCCAGAGCTTCCGCCATGAATCCCTTCTTGGCGTAGCCGATGCCGTGCTCGCCGGAAACCTGACCGGCCAGTTCCTTGGCCTTACTATACATCAGATCGAAGGCCTTGGCCAGCTTTTCCTTCCACTCCGCTTCTTCCTTGCCGTCGCGGCAGACGTAAACGTGCAGATTGCCGTCGCCTGCGTGACCGAAGGACGGAATACGGATGTTCAGCTGACGGGAAATTTCATGGGTGTATTCGATAAATTCCGCAACCCGCTTTCTGGGAACGACTACGTCGCATTCGTCCATTTCGTCGGTGGAAGCCTTAATTGCCTCCAGGAAGGCCCCTCTCGGGGTCCAGACGGACTCCTTGCGCTCGTCGGTATCCACGAAGAACGCATCCTTGGCGCCCAGAGAAATTACCAGGTCGGCCACCTTGGCGAACTCGCTGTCGATGACGGTCTTGGTGCTGCCGTCCACGGTCAGAAGCAGATAAGCCGGCGCAGAGGTATCCGGGAACTTTCTGCCCAGATAAACTTCCGCAAAGTGAATGGCGCTCTGCTCGAAGAACTCGATGGCGGTTAAAGAAGCCTTGCTCTTGATCAGCGCCGGAACGGCTTCGATGGCCGCTTCAATGGTGGTGAAGGGTACCAGCATGCTGACGGAAAATTCGGGCAGCGGAACCAGTTTTAAGATGGCTTCGGTAATGATGCCCAGGGTTCCCTCAGAGCCCACCATCAGGTGCAGCAGGCTGTAGCCGGTGGAGTTCTTTACCACTTTTCCGCCCAGCTTTACCACCTTGCCGGAGGGCAGAACCACGGTCAGTCCCAGCACGTAATCTCTGGTGACCCCGTATTTTACGGCTCTCATGCCGCCTGCGTTGGTGGAAATATTGCCGCCGATGGTTGCGGACTTTTCGCCCGGATCCGGCGGATAAAGGAAGTTATTGTTCTGTGCAAAGGCAGCCAGATCCATGAGCAGTACGCCCGGCTGTACGGTGACGGTCAGGTTTTCTTCGTCCAGCTCCAGGATCTTGTTCATGCCGGTGGTCACCAGCATGATGCCGTGGTGCAGGGCAACGGAGGAGCCTACCAGACCCGTGCCGGAACCTCTGCAGACCACCGGAATGCAGTGCTCGTTGGCGTAGGTCATTACGGCGGAAACTTCTTCCGTGGACAGTACGTTTACCAGTACGTCCGGATTGCTCTCCACACCGCCCAGTTCGTCATGATAAAAATCGTGGGATATTGCATCGCCCGTAAGAACCCGGGACTTGTCGGTGACGGACTCCAGGTATGCGACGACTTCAGGGGTTACTTTTCCGTATTCGCTCATGTCAGCATTCCTCCTTGATTTTTTCGATTAAAGCGGGGACGATTTCGTACAGGTCGCCCACGAAGCATTCGTGTGCAATATCGAAAATCGGGGCATCCGGATCGTTGTTGACGGCGATGATGCGCTCGGAGGAACGCATACCGGCGGCAAACTGAACCGCACCGGAAATTCCCAGGGTAATGATCAGCTTCGGCTTTACGGTACGGCCGGAAAGACCGATCTGCTGTTTTGCGTCAAACCAGCCGGCTTCTACCAGCGGTCTGGTGCAGGCCAGCTTGGCGCCGATGGCGTCTGCCAGCTGCTGTGCCAGGGCGATGTCGTCCTTGGACTTGATGCCGCGGCCCACAGCCACGATGGTGTCGGCGTCGGAGATGTCCACTTCGGTTTCCTTGGCGATTTTGCCCGTTACGAAGGTGCGGCTTGCCAGCATCTGAGGGTTGGTCTCCATGCGCACGATTTCGCCGGTGGGTTCCACGGTTTCGGCCTTGGAGAAGATCTTATAACGCACGGTGCCGTACTGGGGCCGGGTGTTCGGGGTGACGATTTCCGCCATGATGTTGCCGCCGAATGCCGGACGGATCTGTACCAGGTCTGTATTTTCGCACATTTCCAGCATGGTGCAGTCTGCGGTGAGTCCGGTGTGGACTCTGGCCGCCACCTTCGGCGCCAGGGAACGGCCCACCAGGGTAGCACCGACCAGGATGGAAGAAGGTTTTACTTTGTCAATGAAATCGGTGAATGCGTTGGCATAGGGTCCGATCACGAAGTCCTTCAGAGCCGGGTCATCGTAGCAGAAGACCTTGGAAACGCCGTAGGTCAGCAGTTCCTCTGCCGCAGCCTGAACGTCCTGTCCGATGAGCAGGGCGTATACCGGGTGTCCGGTTACCTTGGTCAGCTGGAAGGCCTTGCCGATCAGCTCCGGAACCACCGGATGAATCTTGCCGGAAACCACTTCCGCGTATACCGCAACGCCGGTCCACAGGCTCTTGTCCACAGCAGCCGCCTTGGGCTCTTCTTCGTAGGTAATGCAGCCTTCCGGGCCTTTTTTAACACACATTTTGCAGAGCTTGCAGCCTGCGGAGATGTCCAGTTTTCCGTCTTCATAGCTCATCGCGCCGAAGGGGCAGACGTCCATAAGCAGCTGCGCTTCCGCAGAACCGATTTTTTCCTGATGAATAATAAGTCCCATAGTGCCCTCCTATACGTATTTGCCTGTTTTCAGAATGGAAAACAGTTCCTCTGTCAGCACGGACGGCTCGCCGCTGTGCATGGTTCTGGATGTATTCTTTTCCGGCGGGAAGATCCGGCGCACCTGGGTGGGAGAACCCTTCAGGCCGCACTTTTCGAAATCTATATTGTCGAAGGATTTGGAACTGAATACGGTAACGATGCCCTCTTCTTTTTCCACCTCTTTCTTCCGCTTGTAGGACGGCAGTCTGGGAGTGACCGCATCCTTTTCGATGGTAATCAGGCAGGGATAAAGCATCTTCTGGGTCTGGAGGCAGTCATCCATGTTCATGGTGACGGTGACGGATTCTTCATCCGCAGCTTCCACCTTCTGAATGTTGGCGGCATGTTCGATGCCCAGCCACTCTGCCAGTTCCGGTCCTACCTGGGCGGTGTCGCCGTCGGTGGTCTGCTTGCCGCAGATGATCAGGTCGTAATTGCCCACGGCCTGTACGCCCAGACTGATGGCGTAGCTGGTTGCGTGTACGTCGGAGCCTGCAAAGACTCTGTCGGAAATAAGGTAGCCGCGGTCGGCGCCCATATAGACCGTTTCCTGCAGGGCTTCCGCCGCCTGATCCGGTCCCATGGAGAGGGTCACTACTTCGCCGCCGAACTGTTCTCTGAGCCGGAAGGCCATTTCCAGGGCAAACAGATCGTAGGGGTTGAGTTTGCTGGAAACACCGTCTCTCTTCAGCGTACCGGTTACCGGATCCACTTCCACGTTGGAAGTACCGGGAACCTGTTTCACACATACGATAATTCTCATGTTCGATCCTTCTCTTTCTTTACTCTCTTACGATAACGCCGATTCCGTCGGGAATGGCGGTAATGGTTCCTTGATATCCGAGAATTTCTTCCGCCTTGGCCAGGGCTTCCTCCAGGGAGTGCACCGGGGTCATGTGGAAGTCTTTGATCAGCTGATCGTCGGCTTCGGACAGGTAGAGTACCGTGGCCTTGCGCAGAATCCGGGCAAGAATCTGGGACTCCCACTGGTCCGGAATGGTTTCTTCCGCGGGGGTGGCCAGGAATCCAGCCATCATTCTGTCCAGATCCGGTTCATCCCGGAAGGTGGTGTAGAAGGACTCTCCGCCGTGACCGTCGGACGCGGTGGCGCACATGATGATCACGCCGCCCTCCTTTACGGTGGCTTCGGCACCGGTCATGCCCTTTATCGACTCATAGATGTTCTGATCCAGCGGGTAACCGCTGTTGGTGGAAATTACGATGTCCGAAAGCACCGGCTTCACCTGGGCCCGGGAGAGCACGAAGTCCACCAGCTTTTCGTGGGCGGCTTCCATATCTCCGGCAGCGGCGGCGATCACGTGCTTGTCGGTATCTAAAACCACGTTGCAGATAAATGCCAGCTTCAGCATTCTGCCCGCGGCAATCATGTCTTTGTGAATGGGGTTGTTTTCCAGAATTCCGGTTCTGGCATAGGGACTGTCGATAAACTTTGCGCAGTGGTTGGCCAGCACGGTGGTCCGGGAGCTGATGCCCGGAAGCACGCTCTTTCTTCCGCCGGAGAAACCCGCAAAGAAGTGAGGCTCCACAAAGCCTTCGGAAACCAGCAGATCCGCTTCCGCCGCAAGGCGGTTGACCCGCAGTACTGCACCGGAGGGAAGGGTTCCCAGGGTCACCATGTCTTCGTCTCTGGTGGCCACGTGAATGGCGATTTTTTCCTTTGCCGCGATTTCCTCTCCGAACTTGTCGATCAGTTCTTCTCTGGTGGTTTCGCGGTGACAGCCCGTGGCAATGAGTATGGTAATGTCTGCGTCCGGATTTCCTTGGCGGATTTCCCGGAGCATGCCGGGCATGATCAGTTTGCTGGGCACCGGCCGGGTGTGGTCGGATGCAATGATGACAACTTTGCGCTTGCCCTCTGCCAGCTGATGCAGAGGAACGGAGCCCACGGGAGATGCATAGGCTGCATCCACGATTTCCTGCTCCGATACGGCAGGCCCGTCTGCGGCTTCTCTGGGGAGCAGAACCGCCTGCAGTCTGTCATTGGGCAGATCTGCGGCAAGAGTACCCTTCCCGTACAAAAATTCTACGTGTGTGGTTTCCATAAAGATACCTCCCAATCCACTCTCATTTTATCACACCGGGCGGGCCCGTTGACATTTGCCCCTTTTTTTGTTTTTCTTTTTTGGAATATTGATGTAAAATATAAGATGTGAAAATATGTGAATCATAAGCATAAGAATATATTTCAAACGCTAGGAGGCAAACATGAAAAAAATTCCGTTCAGCAAAGACGAACTTAAGGTCGTCGCAACAGAACCGGCAAGAGGAACCATGAGACCGGTTTACAACTATCCGGTAAGCAGAAAAGAAGCATATTATTCTGCGATCTTCAAGAAGGAACCGCTTTGGTTCGTATCCGGCAACGAATGTGTTACATTCTGCCCGTCCGTTATTCCGGACCACGTAGCACGTGCATTCG
>JAZUDB010000061.1:0-6888 GCA_045639385.1 Anaerovoracaceae bacterium
AGAAAACACATCCGAAACGGCCGCTATGTGGACTGTCCCCACGCCCAGGAAGACCGGATCTTCCCTATTCCCAAACTGAGTCCGGAGGATGCGGCAAAAGATTTTCTCCCCTGGCCGCTGCCGGAAATGAGCCGGGAAGAAAAACGAAAGCAGCTGAAAGATCAATGGAAGATTATCCTTTCTGCTCTCAGCACGGGACGCAGCCGCTAAATTCCAGACAGTGCACCGAAGAGACAAAACCGCAAACACAAAAATACCCCGTTTCTCTTTCGCGAGAAACGGGGCTTTTCTTTGCCTTTTATATTACTTTTCTTCGGCTTTCTTCTTATAGCCTTCGTAACGCTTTACGGCGTCTTCTTCGCAGAGGCTGAGAAGTTCTTCCGCGGTATCCGGGAATTCCTTGATCAGGGAGTTGTAACGTACCTGGTTCATGATATATTCTCTGAACTTTCCGTTGGGCTCCTTGGAATCCAGGGTGAAGGGGTTGCCGCCCTCTTCCTTTACCAGCGGATTGTAGCGGTAAAGCTGCCAGTATCCGCAGGCAACAGCGTCCTTTTCGTTGGACTGAGTGCGGGTCATGCCGCCCTTAATGCCGTGGTTGATGCAGGGTGCGTAGCAGATGATCAGGGACGGACCGTGGTAGCTTTCGGCTTCCTTGACTGCCTTGAGGAACTGGTTCTTGTCGGAACCCATGGCGCACTGTGCCACGTATACGTAACCGTAGGAAGCGGCGATCATGCCCAGATCCTTCTTCTTGATCTTCTTGCCGGAAGCTGCGAATTTTGCAATGGCAGCTGTCGGGGTGGCCTTGGAGGCCTGTCCGCCGGTGTTGGAGTAAACTTCGGTATCGAATACCAGCACGTTGATGTCTTCGCCGGAAGCCAGCACATGATCCAGACCGCCGAAGCCGATGTCGTAAGACCAGCCGTCGCCGCCCAGACACCATACGGACTTCTTGATCAGGTCATCCTTTCTGGACAGAACTTCTTCTGCCAGCTTGGCTGCTTCGCCGGAGAGCTTTGCGGAGCGGATTGCATCCACCAGCGCTTCGGACTGTTCTCTGGTGTTGGCGCCGTCCATCATGTTTTCCATCCAGGTATTTGCTGCATCCTGAATCTTCTGGCTCTTGGTTGCCTTGGCCAAAGCTTCTACGTAAGTCTTCAGTTCTTCTCTTCTCTGACGAACGCCGGTGGCCATACCCAGACCGTATTCTGCGTTGTCTTCGAACAGGGAGTTGGCCCAGGACGGACCTCTGCCGTTCTTGTCTGTGGTGTAAGGCATGGAAGGTGCACTGCCGCCCCAGATGGAGGAGCATCCGGTGGCGTTGGCAATCATCATCCGGTCACCGAAGAGCTGGGTGACCACCTTGATATACGGTGTTTCTCCGCAGCCTGCGCAGGCGCCGGAGAATTCGAAATACGGATTGCGGAACTGGCTTTCCTTGACGGTGGGCTTGATGGCCTGGGTCTTTTCGGACACGCTCATGGCGTATTCCCAGTTCTCTGCTTCTGCCAGCTGGGTTTCCAGCGGCTGCATGGTGATGGCTTTTTCCTTGGCCGGGCAGATGTCTACGCAGTTGCCGCAGCCCAGGCAGTCCAGCGGAGATACCTGAATGCGGAAGGAAAGTCCCGCCAGGTCTTTGCCGTTGGCCTTAATGGTAGTAAATCCTGCCGGAGCAGCTGCCTTTTCCTCTTCGGAAAGCAGTACCGGACGGATGGTTGCGTGGGGGCATACAAAGCTGCACTGGTTGCACTGGATGCACTTTTCCGGATCCCAGGAAGGAACGGAAATGGCTACGCCGCGCTTTTCGTATGCGGATGTTCCGCTGGGGAAGTGACCGTCTTCTCTGCCGACGAATGTGCTGACCGGAAGCTTGTCTCCTTCCTGACGGTTCATGGGTACCAGAACGTTTTCGATGAATTCCGGAACGTTCTTTGTGCAGCCTTCTGCGTCCGCTGCTTCAGCCCATGCTGCCGGAACTTCCACCTTGTGCAGTCCGGTAATGCCGCGGTCTACTGCCTGGTAGTTCTGTTCCACGATATCCTGACCCTTGCGTCCGTAGGTGTGTTCGATGGATTCCTTCAGATACTTAACGGCATCCTTGATGGGAATAACCTTGGACAGTTCGAAGAATGCGGACTGCATAATCATGTTGATGTGGTTGCCCAGACCGATTTCCTTGGCAATGGCAACGGCATCGATGGTATAGAAATTGATGTTGTTCTTTGCAATGTACTGCTTCAGGTATGCCGGAAGGTTTGCATCCAGTTCCGCGTCATTCCAGTTGCAGTTGAGAACGAAGTTTCCGCCCTTCTTCAGGCCGTCGATTACGTTGTACTGATTGACGTAAGCCTGGTTGTGGCAGGCGGTGTAGTCTGCTTCGGTAATCAGGTAAGTGGACTGAATCTTGTTCTTTCCGAAACGCAGGTGGGAAATGGTTACGCCGCCGCTCTTCTTGGAGTCGTAGGAGAAATATCCCTGTGCGTACATATTGGTGTTGTCGCCGATAATCTTGATGGCCTGCTTGTTGGCGCCTACGGTACCGTCGGAGCCCAGACCCCAGAACTTGCAGCGAACGGTGCCTTCCGGTTCTGTGGTGATGTCCACGGTGGGCAGAGAGGAGTTGTTGACGTCGTCTTCGATGCCGATGGTGAACTGATCCTTGGGGTTTGCCTTCTTCAGGTTATTGAATACCGCAACAATCTGTCCCGGTGTGGTATCCTTGGAGCCCAGACCGTATCTGCCGCCTACGACGATGGGAGCGTTCTTTACGCCGTAGAACATGGAGCGTACGTCCAGATAGAGCGGGTCGCCGGATGCGCCCGGTTCCTTGGTTCTGTCCAGAACCGCAATCTTCTTTACGGTCTTGGGGAGAACAGCCTTTAAATATTTCGGAGCCCACGGTCTGTAGAGTCTTACTTTTACAAGACCTACCTTCTGGCCCTTTTTGTTCAGTGCGTTGACGGTTTCTTCCGCGGTTTCGCAGACGGAACCCATGGCGATGATGATCCGTTCCGCATCCTTTGCGCCTACGTAGTCGAAGGGCTTATAGTGTCTGCCGGTGCGCTTGCCCAGTTCCTTCATGTAGTGCACTACGATTTCGGGCAGTGCATCGTAATAGGGCTGAGAAGCTTCTCTTGCCTGGAAGAAGATATCCGGGTTCTGTGCAGTTCCGCGAATGACCGGATGTTCCGGATTCAGGGCGCTGTCCTTGAACGCCTTCACGGCATCCTTGTCTACCAGTTCGTCGAACACGCTGTAGTCGATCAGTTCGATCTTCTGGATTTCGTGGGAAGTACGGAATCCGTCGAAGAAGTGTACGAAAGGTACTCTGCCCTTGATGGCGGAAAGATGGGCTACTGCTGCCAGGTCCATGATTTCCTGCACGCTGGAGGAGCAGAGGAAGGCAAAACCGGTCTGACGGCAGGCCATTACGTCGGAATGGTCACCGAAAATGCACAGAGCGTGGGTTGCCAGCGTTCTTGCGGACACGTGGAATACTGCGGGAAGCAGTTCTCCTGCGATTTTGTACATGTTCGGAATCATCAGGAGCAAGCCCTGAGAAGCCGTATAGGTAGTGGTCAGAGAACCTGCAGCAAGGGAGCCGTGTACTGCACCGGAAGCGCCTGCTTCGGACTGCATTTCCACAACGCGGACTTCCTGGCCGAAAATGTTCTTCTGGCCATGTGCCGCCATCTCATCCACGGATTCCGCCATGGGTGAAGACGGGGTAATGGGATAGATTGCTGCCACATCGGTAAATGCGTAGGATACATATGCGGCTGCGCTGTTACCATCCATGGTTTTTGTCTTTTTTGTTGCCATTATTTCCTCCAAACTTATAAACGCCCGAAAAAATGCGCGGAATATTCCGCGCGTTTTTCCTAGTCTGATTTACCTGTGTAAAGTGTATAGTATCTGCCCTTCTGAGCAATCAGGGCATCGTGGTCACCGCGTTCAATAATATGACCGCCTTCCACAACCATAATCGCATTTGCGTTCTGAACGGTGGAAAGTCTGTGGGCAATTACGAAGGTGGTCTTGCCGCGCATCAGAGCATCCATGCCCCTCTGAATCAGGGTTTCCGTTCGGGTATCGATACTGGAAGTAGCTTCGTCCAGAATCATCACCGGCGGTTTGGCAATTGCGCATCTTGCAATGGCCAGCAGCTGACACTGTCCCTGAGACAGCTGGCTGCCGGTACCGGAAATTACCGTATCGTAGCCCTGGGGCAGCTTTTCGATGAATTTATCCGCGTTGGCAAGTTTTGCCGCCGCCTTGACCTCATCCATGGTCGCATCCAGTTTTCCGTAACGGATGTTCTCCGCGATAGTACCTGTAAACAAGTTGGTATCCTGCAGAACAATACCCAGCGCATGGCGCAGGTCTGCCTTTTTGATGTTCCGCACGTCGATACCGTCGAAGAGAATGCTTCCTTCATTGATATCGTAGAATCGGTTGATCAGATTGGTAATCGTGGTTTTTCCCGCACCGGTAGAACCTACGAAGGCAATCTTCTGACCGGGCTTTGCAAAAATGGAAATATCGTACAGAATCTGCTTTTCGGGAACGTAACCGAAATCTACGTTGGAGAAGATTACGGCACCCTGCAGCATGGCGTACTTGCAAGACTTTCCTTCCTGCGGAATCTTCCAGGTCCACATACCCTTGCCGTCTTCGGATTCTGCCAAAGAACCGTCTGCCTGCAGCTTTGCCTTTACCAGGGTAACGTCGCCTTCATCCACTTCGGACGGAGTATCGATGATACCGAAAATTCTTCTGGCACCGGCGAGAGCCATAACCATGGAGTTCACCTGTTCGGAAATGGAAGTAACCGGTCTGGAGAAGTTTCTGGAAAGTGTAAGGAAGGATGCCAGCATACCCAGTGTAAGTGCACCGTTGCCCTTCATTGCCATCATACCGCCCAGCACGGCGATCAGTACGTACTGGATATTTCCGAGGGAACCGTTGATCGGCATAACCAGGGAAGAAAGCGTATTGGCTTTGACAGCTGTTCTTCTTAAGTTTTCGTTATGTGCATCGAATTCCTCGCAGGACTTTTCTTCGTGGCAGAATACCTGAACCACCTTCTGTCCGCTGAGGCCTTCTTCGATGTAAGCGTTTACAATACCCAGGGTTCTCTGTCTTTCGGTGAATGCTCTGGAAGAAGCGCCGCCGATGAAGATGGATACGAAGTAGATGATGGTAACGCAGGCCAGAACCACCAGAGTCAGCTGCCAGCTGAGCTTAAACATTGCGAACAGAACGGACACAATGGTAATCAGCGAGTTGAACACTTCGGTGATGCTGTTGGATACCAGCATGCGGATATTGTCGATATCGTTGGTAAAACGGGACATGATGTCGCCGTATTTATTGGTATCAAAGTAATTGATGGGCAGGGTCTGTACATGGTTGAACAGAGTCTGACGCATATCCAGCAGAACGCTGTTGGAAAGCTCAACCTTCATCATTCTTTCCGCCAGCATTACCACGATGTTGATACCGTAGATGATTGCCATATAGCGGATCTGGTTCTTCAGGAGGGTGTAATCCACCACATCCATCAGCAGCATGGGCTTGATGCAGTCATCGATAACCGTTCCGATGAACATGGAAGTCTTTACATGCAGCAGTGCGGTAACTACGACGCAGCCCAGCACCAGAATCAGTCGAATAATGTTCTTCTTTCCGTAGTAGCTCAGAATTCTGGCAAGGATCTTTCCGCTGTCCTTGTCAATATGAATGGCACCTCTGGCAGCACCGCCGCCGCCACCTCTGCCGCCCCGATTAAGGCTGGCTTCTTCACGGCCTTTTCTTAAAGCTTCTTCTTTTTCTTTTTTACTAGTCTGCTTTTGGCTCATCGAAGTCACCTCCCTTCGTCTGTGATTCATATACTTCCTGATAAATGGTATTGCCTGCAATCAGTTCTTCGTGGGTACCCACACCGTTGATTTCGCCGTTATCCACAACGATAATGCGGTCTGCGTGCTTTACGGAAGAAATTCTCTGGGCAATGATAATCTTGGTAACGTGCGGCATGGCTGCGGCAAAACCTTCGCGGATGCCTGCTTCGGTAGCGGTATCAACCGCGCTGGTGGAGTCGTCCAGGATCAGGATCTTCGGGTTGGAGATCAGGGCTCTGGCGATGCACAGACGCTGTCTTTGTCCGCCGGATACGTTGGAACCGCCCTGTTCCAGCATGGTATCCAGGCCGTCGGTCAGAAGGTTGCGTACGAAGTTGGCAGCCTGAGCGATTTCCAGAGCCTGCCAGATTTCTTCATCTGTGGCGTCCGGTTTGCCCCACTGCATATTTTCCCGGATGGTTCCGGAGAAGAGCACGTTCTTCTGAAGCACCATGGAAACGTTGCTTCTGAGGGTCTTGATATCGTAATCCTTTACATCAACTCCGCCTACGTAGACGGCGCCGCTGTTCACGTCGTAAAGTCTGGGAATCAGCTGTACGATACTGGTCTTTCCTGTACCGGTTCCGCCGATGATACCGATGGTTTCTCCGGACTTGATTTCGAAGTTCAGGTTCTTGAGGGTATCTCTGCTTTCGCCGTAAGCGAAGGAAACGTTGTCAAACTTAATGGAACCGTCTTTTACTTCCATTACCGGATTGTCGCAGTTCTTGATATCCGGAACGGTTTCCAGAACTTCCACGATACGCTCGCCGGAAGCCTTGGCCTGAACGATGTTGAGGAATACCATGGACAGCATCATCAGGGACATCAGGATCTGGGCGATGTAGTTGGACATACTCATGAGCTGACCGGTGGTCATTTCGGAGTTTACAACCAGCTTTGCACCGATCCAGCAGACCATGATGGAGCAGATGTTCATTGCCAGGTTCATTACCGGATGGTTGAGCATGGTAATTCTTTC
>JAZUDB010000062.1:0-6190 GCA_045639385.1 Anaerovoracaceae bacterium
CGCTATACCTGCACGCTGTTCGGGCTGGAGGCTTTCGGCCAGGCAAATGCCTCTATTGCGCTCTTGTATCTTTTCGTGGGCTTCGGCATTAACGCCTTGTCTCCGTCGCTGGCGGGCAGGCTTCAGGTCAGCATGACGGTAATCAAGCTGGTTCCGCTGGTGGTAATGGGCGTTGTGGGAACGGCTGTCGGTCTGATGAACGGCAACGGCATTGCAATTTTTACCGACACATCTGCCGCAGCGGCCACAGAGGGTTCCGGCGTTCTTCCGGCGGTTTGCGCTTTCGCCTTTGCCTATGAAGGCTGGATCGTGGCAACCACCATCAACCAGGAACTGAAAAACCCCAAGAAGGATTTGCCGGTTGCCTTAATCGGCGGCTCTCTGTTCTGCACCGTAATTTACATGCTGTATACCTACTCCATGAGTGCAACCATGAATGCCGCGGGCATTCTGGCTGCCGGAGATGACCTTCCGAAGGTGGCTTTTTCCAATATGTTCGGAAATACGGTGGGGGTCATCGTCATGGTGATTATCGTGATCTCCTGCCTGGGAACCATGAACGGCATGATTCTTTCCACCATGCGCGGCTTCTATTCCATGGCGGTAAGAGGGCAGGGACCAAACCCCAAATCCGTGGCGGAAATCGACAAGTCTACGGGTATGCCTTTAAAGTCCTGCATTCTGGGCGCTATTGTCATGGCCTTCTGGCTCTTCCAGACCAGCTGTCTCTTCTTTAACGGTCCTTTGGTGATGAATACCACCGGTAATCCGGAATGGCTGCTTGCCTGGGAAGCGGACGAGATCCTGATTGTAGTTCAGTATCTGATGTACATCCCGATCTTTATTCACATGATCCGCAAAGAAAAGGACTTTAATTTTGTGCAGCGCTTCGTGCTCCCCGTGATCGGTCTGGCTTCCAGCATTTTCATGGCGTACTGCTGTGTGGCGGCTTACGGCGGAAAACAGGTGACCTACTTCCTGGTATTCTTCGTGATTCTTATGACGGTGGGAATGATGTACTACGTACCCTCCGCCGGAAAGAAAAAAGCAAAAAAGTAATAATCTTCTTTACATTTATTTTCGGATGTTGTATAATCTTTGACGTTCGAAAATATGCGCCAGTAGCTCAACGGATAGAGTGCCTGACTACGAATCAGTAGGCTGGAGGTTCGAATCCTCTCTGACGCACCAGAAAACCGGAGTCAAAAGATTCCGGTTTTTTTGTGTCTCAAATCCGGGCGCAGCGTCTGACAAAGCGAATTGCTGTCCGCGAACGGAAGGCAGTACAAAAAAATAGTATGCGTTTTTTTGCATAAGTTAAGATTTTAAACTTGATTTAACAGAGAAAATAGGTATAATTCTACTTGTAACATCTCCCCTGATGTTACATATCTCTAATCCCAATACCCCTTTTGACAAAACAAACTGCCCCCTTGCGGGTTGTTTTGTTTTTTTATTTCATGATAAATGGTACAATAAGACCATGCGGCATAACATTTACACGCAAAACTTAAGAACGGCGGTATTTGATATCGAAACCACGGGACTGCGGGCGGAACACGACAGCATCATTTCCGCCAGCTTCTGCGGAGAAGACAGCGAAAACCTGCGCCAGTATTTCTGCGACGATCCCCAGGCGGAATTTCTGCTGATTACAAAGATTATCGACGAACTGCAGTCGCTGGACTGCATCATTACCTATAACGGCAGACATTTCGATCTGCCTTTTGTGCGGAAGCGGGCGGAAAAGTACGGTCTGGCAGATCGTATTCCGGACATCTGGAATATCGATTTGTACCTTTGGCTGAAAAAGTACTGGAAAGCGGCTTCGCTGCTGCCCGGGCTGACCCAGTCGGACGTGGAACTTGCCATGGGTTTGCATCTGGCCCGTACCGACGAGGTGGACGGAAAGGAATGCATTTTTCTTTACCATAAATATCTGGCAGGCAGCCAGGCGGAATTCCGGGAAAAGATACTTCTGCACAACGGAGACGATGTGCGGCAGCTGGCCCGCATTGCGCAAAACTGCAGTTTTCTGCCGTTTCATCAGATTGCCTATGAGCAGGGTTATACGCTGATGGTTCGGGGAGATTATCCCGGAGCGGAGGATACGCCCATCCGGATTCGTCCGGTGCGGGAAAGTGCGGGATGTTTTGTGGTAAATGCAAAGACCGTTCCCGGCATGCTTCCTCTGTATTATTTTGAGGAAGGATTTACGCTGGAATATGACGCCTTCAGCGGGTTAATCCGGCTGGAAATCCGCCCGGGAGAGCTGGAGGATTATCTTTATGCGGATTTGTCCGACATGCCGGTAAATCCTGCGGATTTCATCGATTTAGAGGGTTTTGCAAGCAATTATCTGATCATAAAGCAGGGCGAATCCGTACGCTGGCGGGAATTCAACCGTCTGGCGGCGGACCTGATACGAAAGGTTCTTTAATGTCCGATATTAAACTGATTGTGCTGGATCTGGACGGCACACTGCTGAATTCAAATAAAGAAATTACGGAAAAGACTTACCGGGCGCTGGAAGCGGCGGCTGCACAGGGGGTGCAGATCGTTCCCTGTACCGGCAGATATTACGAAGCCATGCCGGCCTGCGTCAAGGATCTGCCTTTTGTGAACTATTCCATCAACATCAACGGGGCGGATATTTACGATGTCCGGAACCAAAAGACTCTGGCCAGCGAACTGATGCCACTTTCTACGGTGCTGGAGCTGATCGATTATTTCCGGACCCTTCCCGGCGCTTATGACGCCTACGTGGGCAATTGGGGCTACATAGAACAGCGCTATTATGACACCATCGGCGATTATGTCCCCAATGTATTCTACATCCAGAGCGTACACGACTATCGGGTGCCGGTGGAGGACATAAGGATCTTTCTGCAGGAAAAGGGGATGGATGTGCAGAAAACACAGTTTTACTCCCAGGATCCGGAGCTGATTATGACGGTTTTCCACCACGTGAAGGAGCATTATCCGGACTGTATTCCCACCACGTCCGGCTTAAACGACGCAGAGGTCAACAGTCTGCGGGCCAACAAGGGTACAGCCCTGGAAACCCTGGCGGGAATTCTGGGCATCGACATGCAGGATACCATGTCTTTCGGAGACGGCGGCAATGATGTGCCCATGATCCGGGCGGCAGGCCTGGGCGTAGCCATGGGAAATGCCAAGCCCATGGTACTGGAGGCTGCCGATTACGTCACCCTAAACAATGACGAGGACGGAATTGCCCTTGCCCTGGAAAAGTTTGTGTTAAAATAAATTGACCGATGATATAATTATGTAAAGAGAGGTTTTTATGTATTATATTGATGATTTTGAAAGATACCTGGAGGAGGAAAAGGGAACTTCCGCAGCGACTCGTTCCGCCTACCTGGCTGACATAGATGATTTTGAACAATTTCTGCTGCCCCGGGGCAAAAAATTCGAAACCGCGGGAAGCGCGGATGCCGCAGCTTATCTGATGGCACTGGAAAGCGAAGGCAAGAGCGCCGCCACCGTGGGACGCCGGCTTTCTTCCATCCGCACCTTCTATAAGTATCTGATTTCCCGGGAAGCGGTAAAGCGCAATCCCTGCGAGGGCTTAAAGGCACCCAAGGCCAAGAAAAGAGAACTGGAGTTCCTTTCCGAGGAACAGATCGTCCGCCTGATCGAACTGCCCGACGAAAGCGATGCCGGCCTGCGCGACCGGGCACTGCTGGAACTGATGTACGCCACGGGTCTGCGGGTTTCCGAACTCTGCGAAGCGAACATTGCAGACGTGGACCTGCGCATCGGTTATGTTTCCGTGGTTTCCAAAGACAAGGCCCGCATGGTTCCCATGGGAAAGCCCTGCATTAAGGCGCTGAAAAAGTACCTGAAGGAATCCCGGCCCCGGCTTCTGGGAAAGAAGGAAGACTGCGGTGCACTGTTCCTCAGTTATCTGGGGGAACGCATTACCCGGCAGGGAATTTGGAAGATTCTCAAGACTTACGCCGCGAAAACGGATTTTGCGGATAAGGTCAGTCCCCAGGTAATCCGCAACAGTTTTGCCGCCCATCTGATTATGAACGGGGCGGATTTAAAGAGTCTGCAGGAACTGATGGGTCACGAGGATATCATGGCTACCAAGATTTTTCTCTCGCTGACCAAAAATCGAATAATGGATGTTTATGACAGGGCCTTCCCCAGAGCATAAATTTCTGCAAAAAAATGAATTTTTCCTTGCATTGCAGGGGCTGCTGTGTTAAACTGCTTGTTGCGTATTACGGGTGCTCCGCTGGCATAGCGGCATCGATGGGATGCCGACGTTTGGATGTTATGAACACCTAAGAAGGAAGGAGGAAATATAAATGGATATTATCAAATCTATTACTCAGGAATATGAAAAGGAAAATATTCCGGAGTTCTCTGTCGGTGATACAGTAAAGGTACATGTAAAGATCAAGGAAGGAAACCGCGAAAGAATCCAGGTTTTCGAAGGATTTGTACTGAAGAGACAGAATGGCGGCATTTCCGAAACATTTACAGTCAGAAGACTTTCTTCCGGCGTTGGTGTGGAAAAGACATTCCCGCTTCATTCTCCGTCTATCGACAAGATCGAAGTGGTTCGCAAGGGCGATGTCAGAAGAGCAAAGCTGAACTACATGAGAGGCAGAACCGGTAAGGCTGCTAAGATCAAGACCAAAGAATAATACGAAAAATGTATAAAAAAATGCCGCACAAGTAGTGCGGTATTTTTTTATTTATGGTATACTGTGTGTATAATATACAAATAATGTATTCTGCGGAGGTAATTATGAAATACGCAAGACACAGCAAGATATTAGAAATCATCAGAAGTGAAGAAATTTACACCCAGGACGAGCTGTCCGCAAAGCTGAAGGAAGCCGGATATAAGGCAACTCAGGCGACGGTTTCCAGAGATATTAAGGAATTGAATCTGATTAAAGTTCCCGGTGTTACCGGAAAGAGCCGCTATGTGGATACACCCAGAATTTCCGACCAGACCATCGACAAGTTCAGCAAGATTCTGCGGGAAACCATTTTAACCGTGAATTCTTCCGACAATATCGTCGTCATTAAAACCCTCAACGGCTGCGCCAACGCGGCAGCGGAAATCATCGACCGGGTTCCTTACGAAGAAGTGCTTGGAAGCATTGCCGGCGACAATACCATTTTCCTGGTGATTGACAAGAAAGAACACGTAAATCACGTTGTAAAGATGATTAACGAAACACTGGCATAAATATGCTTACACATATCAGCGTAAAAGATTTTGCGATTATCAAGGAGCTCAGTCTGGAACTGCAGCCGGGTCTGAACATTATCACCGGCGAAACCGGCTCCGGAAAATCCGTGGTCATTGAGGCGATTTCCATGGCTCTGGGAAACCGGGCGGATACCGCCTATGTGCGTTCGGGCGCAGACAAAGCCGTGATTACCGTGGCTGCGGACACGGACGACTGCAGCATTGCGGATCTGTACGACGAGCTGGGCATTCCGGATGACAATCCCATGGTGCTCCGCCGGGAAATCAGTGCCCAGAGCAAGAGCCTCTGCCGGGTCAACGGAAGCATCGTACCGCTTTCCGCCCTCAGCCGTCTTTGCCGCAGTATGGCGGATATTCACGGTCAGTACGACCAGCAGAATCTTCTGGACAAAGACAATCATTTAAAAATTCTGGACCTTTACGGCGGGGAAAGGCTGACCGCTTTAAAGGAAGATGTCCGTTCCCTGTACAAGGATTACGCGGATTATTCCGGGCGGCTTTATCAGCTGAAGAAACAGCTGGCCGAAAATGAAAAACAGCGGGATTTTCTGCGCTACGAAGCGGATGAAATCCGCAATGCAAAGCTCTGTCCCGGAGAGGACGAAACGCTGGAAGAAGAGATCCGCATCATGGAAAACAGCGAGCAGCTTTACAACGCGCTGTCCGAAGCGCATGCAGAGATTTTCGGTTCCGATTTTTCTGCGGATTATGCCCTGGGCAATGCCCTGCGCAAGCTGGAAAGCGTGGGCGGTATTTCTGCCGAAATCGACGAGCTGACAGGGCGGATCGCAGACGCCTATTACGAGCTTGGGGATATGAATTCCCAGCTGCGTTCCCTGCGGGACGGCATCAGTTATTCCCAGGCCGAGCTGGACGCAAAAATCGGCAGAATCGAGCAAATCAGCGCCTTAAAGCGCAAGTACGGGAAAA
>JAZUDB010000063.1:0-2564 GCA_045639385.1 Anaerovoracaceae bacterium
TTTCCCAGAAGGACGCCGTTTTCTGCGAGATCGTTAATTCTTTTCAGATTCTTTGACATATATTCCGGGGAATCCATTAGCCCGAAATATTCCAGATAAATCTTTTCTCCGGTGAAAGCATTCGCGATTGTAAAATCCGGGTAGATTAACCGGCCGTCCCTTAGGTGAAATGCTGCTTCGTACCGATACGGAATATCGTTTTGAAAAAGATAATCTGCAATCCAGAGTTCTGCGCGGGAGCGCACCATGTCACCCTTCAGTGATTGATACCGTGCTGCATCTGCATGCTCTGCAGGATTACGACTGTATTCCGCAGCAGCCCAGCGCCGGGCTTTCTCCTTCAGGCTGATTAAATCGGCAGGTACATACGCACGAAATTTGGTGCTGTATTCCTCCGTTATGTTTAAAAGTTTTTCCGCAGATGATTCCTTACCGCTGCGAATTCGTGAAATTTCCTTCAGCAGTTCGCGGCAGTATTTCTTCACAAGCAAATGTTCTATTTTTGCCGAATCTTTCGCCCCGAGATATTTTTCATGCCAGATGCCGTTTTCGTCTTTAATAGCTTCCGAGAACCATGTGCGGTCATCCTTTTTGTGAATCCGCAGCTCCGAATTGCCGGCAAAATCGTATGCTTTCGCGGCGGACTCCAATTTATCAATGTATTTAAGTATTGCAGAATTCATAACCCCTCCCTTTAATTACCATATTTTACCATATTTGCGCAAAAATAAAACCCCGTTTCTCAGATTTCTCTGACAATGGGGCGCTGCAGTCTTAGATATTCAGTTTTATTTCTTCAAGAAATCTATCGTTTGACGCAGCTTCCTCTACGCCACCGTGCCTTCTTTCAGAATCGTAATGCTTTCATTTATCGCGGCTGCAGTGGCAAACAGGCAGACGAAAATAATGACGAGGGCCTTGGCCTGCCACGTATACGCCCGGCCGATGAACAGGGGGACCGTTCAGACTTCGCCTGCGGCTCGTCTTCACGTGAACCCACGGGGCCTTCACAGCCTTATTCGCTTTCCGGGCGAGCTACATATTAATAATATATTTTCCTTTTCCGTGACCCTTAACTGCCAGAATCTTGTTTGCTTCAAGTAGTTTTTTTATCAGTGCTGATGTCGGAGACGGAGTTAGACCGAGAACCTTCATTATATCGGTTCTTCCGAAAATCTGTTGTTTTCCAAATGCTGAAACCAATTGTTCAAACTGTTTTTGCTGGTAGGAAGACAAAGCAATGTCCTGTTTTTTATCACCAATGTCCTGTTTTTTATCACCAATATCCTGTTTTTGGGGAACTGTATGGCGAATATGCATGCTGCGGTTATGCAGTTCATTATTTTCGTTCAGCAAAAGATTGCGTAAAAACAATTCCAAAAACTCAGTGGTTTCATGAACTCCGGCTTTTAAATTATTGTAGTTTGCACGAACAAGAGCGTTCCGGAAATACCAGGCATGATCGGCAAAAATATCGTTTACCGCATCATAACCAAGGTATCGCAGGTACTGAATTAAAAATACCGCGGTCGTTCGGGTATTGCCTTCGCCGAAGGCGTGTATCTGCCACAGATTTGCAGTAAATCTGGCAATATGGGCGATTATTTCGTCTTGAGAAAGTCCTTTATAGCTGAAATTTTTTTCCTGTTCAAAATCATAATCTAAGGCAGCTTTGATGTCCAAGGCGTTTCCGTAAAGCACAGACTTTCCATCAAGAATCCATTCTTTCTTAGAAATATTATAATCTCTGATTTTTCCTGCAAATTCGTATATACCATGAAACAAGCGCGCATGAATGTTAATATACTCGCTTAATGAAAAAGTAAAGGCATTTTCCGAAAGGATTTGCGCGATTCTGGCGGAAACTTTATCGGCTTCTTCGGTTCTGTCATCAGGGGAATGCTCCGCATTTTCCTGATAATAACTGTCAAGCAATGCCTGGGCTTCATCAAAATCGATTTCTCCCTCAATATTACGGATTGCAGTCTCTTTCAGGTAGTCTGAAGTTTGGATTCCATCTACAGTCTGAAGCCCAATGGCGGTTTGCCAGGCACAGCTTTTTTCATCCTTTGCAGGACCTTTTTGTTTTATATATTCTTCAAAAGGATCTTTGGTCATTTTGTTATCTCCATATATAACTATATTTTACCATATCATTCGTTTGTACACAAAAAAATACCAGAGATACTTCTCTGGTATTTTTTTGGCGGAGGACATGGGACTCGAAAACAATCCGTTATAAAACACCTGACTACAGTAAACTATTTGTATTTCAAAGAAAGTGCATTTTTCAATGGGTTTGACCACTTAACATCATTAAACAATAACCGAGACAACAGCAGTTTTTTATGATTACTGTCGACATTATTGTCGACATTTTATTAATGCTAAGAATAATTGCAAAAGCAAAAGAGTAGACTTTGAAGGGATTTTGGAACGAAGGAAATAAACTTTGAAAAACTTTTTTCTGGAAAATCATACGGGGATATAGAATAAGACTATCTCTTTATTTTGTGAAAGAATTTAAATGACTAACTTAAGTCTTACCGGCCCCGAAATCGGGG
>JAZUDB010000064.1:0-3683 GCA_045639385.1 Anaerovoracaceae bacterium
GAACTCACACTACCAGCTTGGAAGGCTGGAGTTCTACCATTGAACTACATCCGCAGAAAAAATGGAGCGGAAGACGAGATTCGAACTCGCGACCCTCGCCTTGGCAAGGCGATGCTCTACCCCTGAGCCACTTCCGCATAAAAATTTCTTGGTGGAGGGAGATGGATTCGAACCATCGAAAGACTCAGCTAACGGATTTACAGTCCGCCCCCTTTGGCCACTCGGGAATCCCTCCATATATGGAGCTGGCGATCGGAGTCGAACCAACAACCTGCTGATTACAAATCAGCTGCTCTGCCATTGAGCCACGCCAGCACATCAATCATGATGTTGTCAAAAATCAAATTTGGCGACCCGAACCGGGCTCGAACCGGTGACCTCCAGCGTGACAGGCTGGCATTCTAACCAACTGAACTACCGGGCCGCATGGTGGGCGTTATAGGACTCGAACCTATGACCCCCTGCTTGTAAGGCAGGTGCTCTAACCAACTGAGCTAAACGCCCTCAGGACTGTGCTTTGTATTTCCCCAACGCACTTGCTTATATTAAGCGATAATCCGTTTATTGTCAAGAGATAATTTCTAAATTTTTTGATAAAAGTTCAGAAAGTGCAGAAATGATTTTTTCCCGCTCTTCCGACTCGAAACGAAGTCCCAGAGACACCTGATCCGTAAAGGCAGAATCCGTGATTTCGTACTTCAGTTCCGCCGCCTTTTTCTGAACTCTCTCGTAATAGCTGTACGGAATCCGGATCTGCAGGCTGTCGTATTCCCGCACTTCCAGCCGGCCGGCCTCTGCCAGCGCCAGCCGCGCACTGCCGGTATAGGCCCGCACCAGTCCGCCGGTTCCCAGTTTGGTTCCGCCGAAATAGCGGGTCACCACCAGGGCCACGTTGGTAAGACCTTCCTTCACGATCATCTGCAGCATGGGAGCACCGGAGGTTCCGCTGGGTTCTCCGTCGTCGGAAGCCCACTGCAGCTCCTGCTTTTCGCCGATGACGAATGCCGGCACGTTATGGGTGGCATCCTTGTGCTTTGCCCGGATTTCCGCCAGAAAAGCCTCTGCCTCTTCCCTGCTTTCCACGCTTTTGATATACGCAATAAACCGGGAACGTTCGATGACCTGCTCCGCCGAAGCTTCTTTTGCCACGGTAACGTACTTAATCATCCCATTCCTCCCCGGTAGGTTTCTGCCATCCGCCGCCGGAAGCGGAAATAATGTAATCCGCGTAGCGGTTCGCATCCGCCCCGGACAGTTCCACTTTAATCCGGGTGCCTTCCGCGGTGTATTCGGTCTCCAGAGGCTTATTTTTGCCGATTACAGCGCTTAAAATATCTCCCCTGGAGAAAGGAATCATCATCTCTGCCGTTACGGTGTCCGCGAAGATTCTGGACTGAATCATCTCCAGCAGCGCATCCATGCCCTCCCCTGTTTTGGCGGAGACCAGAACGCTGTCCGGACCGCAGCCCAGGGGCAGAGTCTTTTCCTCCAGCAGATCGCATTTGTTGTACGCCATAATCATGGGCTTGCCGTCCGCTTTCAGTTCCTTCAGGACCGAATTGGTAACGTCGATGTAAAAGTCTTTTTCCGCAAAGGAAGCATCCACCACCTGCACCAGAAGATCTGCGGAAACCGCTTCTTCCAGGGTGGATTTAAATGCGGAAATCAAAGAGTGCGGCAGCTTGCTGACAAAGCCTACCGTATCGATCAGGATAAAACTGTGCCGGTCATCCGGGGTGATGAGCCGCTGAGAAGTATCCAGGGTGGCGAAAAGCATATTCTTTTCGAACACTTTTTTGTCTTCCCGTTTTTCCCGGCTCAGGAAGCGGTTCATGATGGAGGATTTTCCGCTGTTGGTATAGCCCACCAGCGCCACCACCGACAGATCGGATTTTTCCCTCTTGGCACGCTGCACCGCCCGGTTTTCCTTCAAATCCTTGATTTCGGACTTAATTTCGTCCATACGGTGCTGAATGTGCCGCCGGTCGGATTCCAGCTTGGTTTCGCCGGGTCCTCTGGTGCCGATGCCGCCGCCCAGACGGGACAGGCTCTTGCCGAAGCCCAGAAGCCGGGGCATACGATACTGCAGCTGGGCCAGTTCCACCTGCAGCTTGCCCTCCGCAGAAGTAGCTCTGGAAGCGAAAATATCCAGGATCAGAATGGTGCGGTCGATGACCTTCACACCTACCGCATCCTCGATATTGCGCAGCTGCATGCCGGAAAGCTCATCGTTGAAGATGACCAAATCTGCGTCCATATTGCTGCACATTTCCGCAATTTCCTTCAGCTTTCCGCTGCCGATATAGGTACCCGCATTGATCTTTTCCACGTTCTGGACCACCTGAGCCAGCACTTCCACATTGGCGGCTTCCGCCAGGCCCTCCAGCTCCTCCATGGAATAGGAAATATCCGTGCCCAGACTGGCTCCCACCAGCAGGGCACGGCTTGTCTCCTGCGTAATTACGTTGTTGTTTTCGTCGAACTGAAACATAATCTACAGAATATATTTTTCGATATCATCCTGACGGATCACCTCACCGAACTTGCCGCGGACGTAATCCGCGTCGATCTTCACCTCGGTAATGTCCGGATCCGGCAGATTAAAGGAAATCTCTTCAAAGAGCTTTTCCATGATGGTGTGCAGTCTTCTGGCACCGATATTCTCGGTCTGTTCGTTCATAATGCTGGCCATGGACGCAATTTCCTCGATGGAATCTTCGGTAAACTCCACCTTTACGCCTTCGGTTTCCATCAGGGCGGCATGCTGCTTGGTCAGTGCGTTATGCGGTTCCAGCAGAATGCGCTTGAAATCTTCCTTGGTCAGGCTTTCCAGTTCCACCCGGATGGGGAAACGTCCCTGCAGCTCCGGAATCAGATCCGTGGGCTTGGACACGGAGAACGCGCCCGCACCGATGAAGAGAATGTGATCCGTCTTTACCGGACCGTACTTGGTATTGACCACACTGCCTTCCACGATGGGCAGAATGTCTCTCTGTACGCCTTCCCGGGATACGTCCTGACCGCCGTGATAGTTGCCGCTGTTGGCGATCTTATCGATTTCGTCCAGGAATACGATGCCGTTCTGCTCGCAGTTTTCCAGAGCCTCGGACTGTACCTGGTCCATATCGATCAGGTTGGAAGCTTCCTGTTCGATCAGAATCTTCCGTGCTTCCTTGACTTTTACCTTGCGCTTCTTGGTCTTGGGCGGAACCATACCGCCGAAAATACTGCCAAGCTGAATGGTGCCGCCGCCGTTTACGTCCAGGGTGTTGTCCTTGGGCTGATCGATGACGTCGATTTCAATATACTGATCTTCCAGAAGACCGTCCTTCAGCTGCTGCTTGACCTGTTCTCTGGCCAGCAGCACATCGCTGGTTTCTTCCGGTTTTTCTATTTTTTCGCTGGTCTGATTATAGGTCGCCTGACCGTTGCCCATAATAAACTGGAACGGACTCTTGGCACCTGCGGCAGAGGCTTTCTGACGGCTGCCCGGGATAATGGCTTCGATAATCTTTTCTTCTGCGATATCCTTGGCCACTTCGTACTTTTCGTCCATGTGCTTCTGCTTGGTGACGCGCATGGAAGCCTCCATCAGGTCACGGATGATGGACTCCACGTCTCTGCCCACGTAACCCACTTCGGTAAACTTGGTGGCTTCGATTTTGATAAAGGGAGCGTCCATC
>JAZUDB010000065.1:0-3286 GCA_045639385.1 Anaerovoracaceae bacterium
CCGTAGCTTGGGAGTTCGTATGGATAATACTTTTTCAGAGCCGTAATACTGTCCCAGTCACCCGAAATCGCATAGATTTTAAATAAAAGAGTACCGTAAACAGGCCATTTCCCGGTGCGTTGGTCTTTTCGCAGACCATACTTGACAAATAATATTTTTAGGTTTCTATGTCGAAAGTCATCTTCCGTAAAATAATCTACCGTAACATCCTGAAAGCTGTCCCAGTCATAAAAACGTTCTTTGGAAAAAGGATACTTTATGTACACTCCATTTTTATCAAATGAAAAATCACGGAAACAGACAAAATAGGCTGTTGGAATGCCGCAAACGCCCAAGACAAAATATACTGTTTTTGCACAGAAGAAAAGCATTTCGTCTTCGATTTCGGAAATACCGATATTCAGTATCCCAAAGACCAATCCGATAACACCGCATAAAAAACAAACAATACCGAGCAATATTTCTTTTTTTACATGATACATGTACAATACCTCCCTAGAAATGGTTTATATCATGGCTAAATCAATTGTTTTCCCATGGACAGCAAACATTCCCAAAACACCTGGTGCAGGTCTATAACCTTCACGGGAAGAAGTGCTTCCATTCTTCTTATGTAATCGTCTATCCGTTACAATCGCATCCGTTAATAAAGAAACCACGCCTGTTCCTATTATGTTATAATCGAGAACCTGATAAGTCGTTGTGGCGATTTCATTTATAGGAAGCATTGCTCCTACAAAAGTTGAAAAAGTTGATGTCCAAAAGAATTCTTCTTTCTCTTTTTCTACTCCATTAAAAGGAATTGAAAGGCCACCCCAAGCAGCTGATGCGGCAAATTTTATTATCCCAGTCGCAATAGCACATCTCGTTGTAATCATTCCTATAGCCGCACCAACAGCCCCATTTACAGCCCCGCATGTAGTTGTATAAAGAAGACCTCCTACAGAGAATTTCTCTCCGCTTTCTGCGCACGAAAGCACATAATTAACCGCCGAAAAAAAAGCACCCGCAAACGCACCGCCTATCATTGCAGCCACAAGGTCTGATAGATTTCCATCTACATCCAAGCAGTTTACCGGATTGTTCTCGCAGTATGCATAGAGGTTGTAGCTGGGAATGGTTCCGTTTGCACCAAGAAGCGAGGCATCATCCGCAGAGATAAAGCGGCAGATTTCAGGATCATAATACCTGCTATTAAGGTAATAGAAACCGGTCTCGCTGTCAAAATAATAGCCTCTGTAGCGAATCGGATTCAGGTTTGCGATATGTGCAGAATCGGTAATTTCAGTACCGGATGTATCCTTTACGGACAGCAGCTTACCATATGCATCATAGTCGTATCTTGCGACTATGGTTCTGTTTTCTGCAATCAGGGCCATAACATCGCCCTGGATACTCTTTGCAAAGTAGTACTTGGTACTTGTATTTCCTTCGTTAAGTACCAGTCCTATCGGAAGACTCTGCTCATCGTAGATGAATTCCAGGACTTTGCCGGAAAAGCTTTCTGCAAGAAGAACGCCTTCCTTTGTGTAGTACTTATGCTGAATGCCGTCAACCGTCTTTGACGTTCTGATACCATTGCAGTCATAAACGTAAGACGCTGTTCCTCCGCCTGCAAATGCTACAGCTGCAAGATTCTTTCCGTCCTGCCAGCTTAAAGTATTTCCTTTGTAGGAAAGAGGGTTACCATTCGTGTCGTAAGTAAAGGAACTGCCGTTGTATCTTGTTAGTACATCACCCCAGGAAGGGTCTCGATATTGATAAAAGAAGAACTTAGACGCGCTGATGGGTCCTGAAGGATCAATTGGAATTTCAATTTCCCCCGGGAACCCGTTTATCCCGTCCGCAGAGCCACCGGATGTAATATCTCCGGGGGGCGGATTAATCGGTGTAGGGTCTGATCCATACTCAGCAGGGGTTTTCGTAATCTGCGATATATTTCCTGCCTTATCATAGCTGTAAGAAGTCGTTGTTCTCGGATAGCCGGTAGAATTGGTATATCGAATCTCCTGAACCAACTGATTCAGTTCATCGTAGGTGTATTCTCTGGTTCCGTTCTGATCGATCTCTTTTACAATGTTTCCGTTTGCGTCATATTCGACTTCCTGAGAATAGAGGGTATTCCCGTTCTTTTCGTAGCTGATGCCGGAAAGAAGAATCGATGTCTTGTTTCCTTCTGTAAGGTAAGTATACTCGGTATCCAGGGTATTTGCGGTGCTTTCACCGATCTTTGTTGTCTTTCCCGAAAGTCGCTCAAAACCGTCATATGAAAGATCTACAATATCTCCGTTTCCGGTTCTGAAGCTTTCTAACCTTCCTTTAACATCATAGATTGCTTCCCTTGTTCTTTCCGGAAGACCTGCCGCAGAGTACACATACTTTGCATTTCTTCCCTCTGCATCAAAGCGGTTTTCCGAGAAGTTCTTCAGCGTATCTCCTTCAAAGGCATATTCTCTTAAAAGTCTTCCCAGGCTGTCGTATTCATAGAAGTAGTCTGTTCCGCTCTCTAAAAGCTGAAAAAATCAGATATTATTAAAAGACAAAACCCGAATCTCAGATTCCTCTGTATACCGATAAATACAATTTGTTTCGGTAATTACCAATTCATCTTCAAAAATCGGACACAGTTCCCACTTGAGTCTAGGTCTGTATAGTATTTCTAAAGGTGAACAATCATTAACATCTATAATTTTGCAGACTTGCTCGCCCGGAACAAGACAACTGTACAGATAAGCACGAATGTTTAAAATATCATCGACGTCCGATTCCAGTATTTCATTTCTGCAACAGATAACCTCCGCACCGTTTCGTAATTTTTTCACATCTAGGAGATTTGGATTATATGTATATTTCGATTTGTGAAAAACTTGCATTGTCCGAGGGGAAATAATATTGAACCACTCAGGTCCTGTATGACATACAAATTCTATTCCTCTCCACATTCGGAAATTATCATCCGTTCTCTCATAATGTTTGGGCATTCTACCAAAGTATTTCAAGTGCGGACTTTTCAGCAGAGCGTATTCCGGCCCAAGGGATATGGACGCATTTATGCTATCTTCTTCACTGCATAATTCAGACAAGTATAGTTGAAAAAACGCAGTTGTTTTCTTTAAAGAATCATTCAAACTGACTATGCTAACATAAATATTCGCAAAACCGTAATATCCTCTTCCATCCCTTGTTTGCGCGGAATAAAAGAGTGCGCCTATATCAGGTTCATCATAGTAAAAATTTTCATACTTCCCTTTTTGCAAAAAAGTTTTTAAAATGCCAGACTTTAAAT
>JAZUDB010000066.1:0-10243 GCA_045639385.1 Anaerovoracaceae bacterium
GAAAAGATACAGTACGTGCCCCGGTTCATGAACTCCCTGTCCGTGCTGAAGGGTTGGAAATAAAAGGACCCGGAGAGGAAAGGCGCGGGTGGATAAGGAAGTTTTTTGATTTTCAAATACGCGGGATATTGACAAATCCGAATTTGTGAGTAAGACAATTTTTATTCCTTACGAATTGGAGAAAAAATGAATAGAAAAGACGAAGGACTCGATTATATTAAATCATTTCCAGAATTAAAAAAGTGGATTAATACCTGCGTTTGTTGTGGGAGTATTGGCTATAATCCGGAAATGCCGGAAGTATTGACCCGAAGGGACGGAACAGGGGAACATTGGACCGTAGCTGCACAAAATATCAGAAAATATTTTCAACCGTTACGGGTAAATGAATTGAGTATCTGTGACATGTGTCAAAAACATATTTCGCGCTGAAATAGAACACGTCGATCGAAACAACATAAAATGAATCCCGCCAAATCCCGATTTATCGAGCTAAAAGAAATGACCCCCGAAAAATAACTTTTCAGCGGGTATCTTTGTCTCATACCATAGCAAGCAGGGGGAAAATATATTTTCCCGTTTAAAGCCGAATCTTATCGGCTTATTTTTTAGGAGCAAGCCCCTAATACCCTCTCAGAACAGAGAGAAAAATTACGACAATAAAATACTTCCTTATCCATGCGTGGAGAAACTCTCCGGGCTTTTTCTTGACAATATTTAACAATATGCTATACTAAAGATGCACCGCAATATGCGGTTGGCAATATGGTAATTTTATAGAAAAAACCGCCTATCGCGCAACGGGCGGTTTTTTGCGTTTAATAATCAGCGTAATCGTGTAAGTAAATACATGAACAGTTATCCGTTACCTTTTTTGTTTAATGCTTCCTCTTTCGGTTTGTATCATCAAATGAAATTTATAATCCTGCAGTAACCATTTAATCAATCTTTAGAATTCAATTCTCATATAGTTGATGCTCTTGCCGGTGGCTGCGAATTTGTCCTCGTACTCGGTGGTGATATTCTCTGCCGCCAGCGGGGAGTTGTGCAGATCCCGGGTCACGTAAGCGGTTTTCAGGCCGGCCAGCTCCACCTGCTCCAGAGAAAAATCGAAGAGCGGATCGTTGTCGGTCTTGAACTCCAGGGTGGTGCCGGGGGCCATCATGGCCTTGTACTGCAGCAGCTTGCTCACGTGGGTCAGCCGCCGGTGGGCATAGCGGTCCTTGGGCCAGGGATCCGAAAAATTCAGATACACGCCGGAAAGCTCGCCCGGTTCGAAATAGTCCGCCGGGTCGATAATATACTCGGTAATGACCCGCAGATTGGGCAGGTCCAGTGCCTGAGCCTTCTGCAGAATGCGGGGATTCACGTTGACTGCGCCCTCGCAGGCCAGGTAGAGCCGGTCCGGATGAGCCTGGGCCATGCGGGCGATAAACTGCCCCTTGCCGCTGCCGATTTCCACGTAGAGGGGCCGATCCGCCGGGGCCGCAAACAGATCCCGCCAGTGACCCTTCTGCTCCTTGGGATTTTCCACGGCAAAATGACCGCATTCTTCCCAGATTTTATCTTTATGTCTTACAACGTGTTGTCTCATGTTTACTTCTTTCTGAATACCACTTCTCCGTGGTTGATGTAGGCGCAGTAATTCGCCGGAAATTCAATGGTTTTGTTGCCCACATTGGTGTAGATGGCCCGTTCCAGGGCGTTGATGTGCACCGCACCGATGTCTTCCGTCAGGCCGATTTTTGCAAATTCCAGCTTGACCACCCGCTGAAAAATCGCAGGGGCCATTCCCCGCAGATCCCGGATCAAAAGGGTGGGCGTTTCCGGATTGCCCGCAGTTTTGGAATCTGCAAAAGCCCGGTCTCCCGCTGCCCGCGACGAAGCTTTTCTTTCGTGCTGAGAAAGCCAGCTCTCCGCCTCCTGCTGCAGGTAGGCGTCGTCCGCTGCCGCATTGGCCGCCAAACGGGTCAAACAGCTTTTGATGTTGGGATTGATTTCCGCCAGCCGGGGCAGTACCTCCAGCCGCACCCGGTTGCGCAGATAGTCCGCAGATGCGTTGGTTTTGTCCATCCGGGGCTGCAGACCTTTTTCCCGGCAGTATTCCTCCACCGCCGCCCGGGGCGTGTCCAGAAGGGGCCGGATCAGCCCGTCTTCCCGCAGGTATTCCATGGCCGCCAGCCCGTGAACCCCGGTGCCCCGCAGAATGCGCAGCAGCACGGTTTCCGCCTGGTCGTTCGCATTGTGCGCCAACACCGCGCAGGGATGAATCTCGTAATCCGCCGCATTCTTCCGGCAGACCTGGGGGGCATCCTCCGGCAGCCGCTCCGGATGACCGTTCCACAGCGCCGACAGTTCCTCCGCATAGTCCGTCAGCGCCTGCTGACGCCGCTTTCTGCCGCACTCCTCCACAGATTGTCCCAGCGCCCTGGCCAGGGCGGGAATATCCTCCCGCACCACCTTCAGGGGCACACCCAGCGCTGCGCAGTAATCCCGCAGAAAGGCCTCGTCCGCATCGGACTCCTCGCCCCGCACGCAGTGATTGAAGTGCAGCGCGCAGAGCACGAAGCCGAAGTCCCGTCGCAGCCCCAGCAGAATGTGCAGAAGACACAAAGAATCCGGGCCTCCGGAAAGACCCAGAATCAGAACGTCGCCCTGACAGATCAGGTTATGTTCGTTGATGGTTTTTCTGACAATTTCGTCTGCTTTCATAGTTCGCTGCGGATAAACCGCCGCAGTCCGGTTTCTAAAAACCCCGCAGCCGCCCGCCGAAAAGAGCAGGCAGCCCGGGGATGTTCTTTACAGGTATACTCTTTCCACCCGGGGCCCGATGCTGGCGATCACGTCGTGCATGCAGGTGCCGGACCATTCCGCAATGTCATCCGCGGTAACGGAAACGGTCTGTCCGTCCGCGCCGGGGGCAGAACCCATCAGAATGGCTACGTCGCCTTCCTTTACCTCGGTGCCGCTTACGTCCACCATCATCTGGTCCATGCAGATGTTGCCGATGATCGGGCAGCGCTTTCCGCCCAGAATGACCCAGCCGTGGGGTCCGTCTTCCCGGCCGGACATGGCCCGCTTGTAGCCGTCCGCGTAACCCACGCAGACCGTCGCCACCTTTTCGCCGCCTTTGGCAATGTAGTGGCGGGAGTAGCTCACCGCCGCGTTCCCGGGCAGGCTGCGCACGCAGGAAACCACGGCCTTCCAGGTGCCCACAGGCTTTACGTCCATGGGTGCGTCCACCGCCGTGTTGTAGCCGTACATCAGTGCACCGCAGCGCACCGCATCAAAACGCGCCTGGGGATACTTGCCGATGGCGCCGGAATTGCTGATGTGGCGCAGACCCGGGTCAATGCCCTGCTGCTCCAGATAATGCAGCACGGTTTTATAGTTTTCCAGCTGCATCAGGGTATATTCGTCCGCGCCTTCGGAAAGGTCGTCGGAGCTGGAGAAATGGGAGAAAATGCCGGTAAATTCAATGCCCGGCAGGTTGTAAACCGCCGCAATTTCCTGCAGCTGGTCTTCGGTAATGCAGTCGAAGCCCACCCGGTTCATGCCGGTATTGATCTTCAGATGCGCCTTTACGGTAAATCCGTTCTTCACCGCAATCGCGGAAAGTTCCCGGGCGTAGTCCATGGAGATTGCCGCCAGGGTGATGTTTTCCGAAACCGCTTCCGGCACGTCCGCCGGGTCCACGTAGGAAAGCACCAGAATGTCGCCGGAGATACCCGCCTCCCGCACGTTAATGGCTTCGCCCAGCGACGCCACCGCAAAGCGGGTAATGCCCAGGTCCTCCAGAATGCGGCAGACCTTGGCCTCGCCGTGTCCGTAGGCGTTGGCCTTTACCACCGCGATGATGTCGCAGCCCTCGGGCAGTGCTTCCCGGACCGTATCCAGATTGTATGCGATTTTATTCGGATCTACTTCCAGCCAGTTTCTCATATTGTCCTCGTTTCTTTATGCAAATGCGCGTAATGCGCGTGTTTTTTCTTTTGCCTGAACACGTCCCGCCTGCGGACGCCGCGCCAGACTCTAAAGCGATATTCCGTAGAAGCGGCAGGCGTTTTCCAGGGTGACCCGGGCCGCCTCTTCGTAGGTAATTCCTTTAATTTCCGCAATCTTTTTTGCCACGTACTGCACGTTGGTGGGGTCGTTCTGCGTGCCCCGCACCGGCACCGGCGCCATGTAGGGGCAGTCGGTTTCAATCAGCAGATTCTGCAGGTCCACGCTCTCCGCCACCTCCACCGCCTTCCGGGCGTTTTTAAAGGTGACCGGTCCCGCAAGACTGATGGTAGCCCCCAGCTTGACGTATTGACGCGCCAGCTCCGCAGACCCGGAGAAGCAATGCATCAGCACCCGGCAGTCCGGGCTTCCGTCCGGCTTTTTCGGAAATGCCGCCGCCCGTTCTTTGGAAAACGCGCCATGGTCTTTTAAAATCCGCATGGTGTCCTCGTCCGCTTCCCGGCTGTGAATGCAGATGGGCGCCTTGTGGGCCACCGCCCAGTCCACCTGCCGGGCAAACCAGAGCTGCTGCACTTCCGGAGCCGCGCCGTCGGTATAATGATAATCCAAACCGATTTCGCCCACGGCCACCACCTTTTCTTCCGTTTCGAAAGCGGAAAGACAGGCCTCCATGGTCTCCACCGTAAGCTGCGCCACCGAATCCGGATGAATGCCCACCGCCGCGTAGCAGAAGTCATAGGTCCGGGCGGACTGCACGCACTTGGCGGAGGTCTCCACGCTGGACCCGATGTCCATGCAGAAGCGAATCTCCGAAGCGCGGATCTTTTCGATCAGCCCCTCGTGCCAGCCGTCAAAGCCCTCGTCGGAAATATGGGAATGTGAATCAAAAAGAATTTTTTCCATAACAATTCATTATATCACAAAATCCCGTTCTTATCTCAAATCAATCCAATATCTCTGCTCCCAGACGCCGTCTTCCGCATCAAACACTTCGTTTTCCAGCACACCGCCGTTGTTTTGAATGGATTTTGCGGAGCCGATATTGTCTTTATCGCAGGTCATCAGCACCCGGGTAATACCCAGCTTGCGGCATTCCTCCAGCGCCAGACCGATCATGGCTGTGGCGTAGCCCTTGCGGCGCTCGGAAGGACGGATGCCGTCGCCGATATGGCCGCCGGTCTGCAGCAGCGTTTCATTCAGATAATGACGAATGTTCACCGCGCCCACAAAAATATTCCGGTCCGTATCCAGACAGAAGAATACCGAATCCGGCACCTTGTCGCCTTCCGCTTCCTTCAGTTCCAGATGCTCCAGATAGTAGTCGAAGTCGTGATAATCGTTCTTGAAAATCGCCCAGGGAGAATGGCTGCCTCCATTCTTCTCCTGATCCGCCTTCCACTCGTCAAGCATGTCCGCAAGCAGTTCTTTATACGTTTCGTTCAGTTTTACCAGCTTAATATTCATGGGTCCCTCCGCCGCCTTTGCGGCATACAGCATTCTGCCGGACGGTTTTATTCCGCCGGCTGTCAACAGTGTAGGATAAGCGAAAAAACCTGTCAAGCGCTTCGCATGTGACCCCTTGTACTTACCCCGTAAGAAGATACCATAAAACCGGAAGCCGCAATTGTGCGGCAGTCAAAAGGGGGTTATTATGCTGAACGAAAAATTAACAAAACTGATGAACAAACAAATCAACGAGGAACTGTATTCCGCCTATCTGTATACGTACTTTGCCACGTATTTCGATCACCGGGACCTGAAGGGCTTCGGCCACTGGTACCGGGTGCAGGCCAAAGAAGAGTTTTCTCACGCGCAGAAATTCTGCAATTACATGGTTAACCAGGGACGCCAGCCGGAGCTGAAAGAAATCCGGGTTCCGGACGTAAAAATCACGGACTTCCTGTCTTTGGCCAAGGCCGCGCTGGCCCACGAAGTGCAGATTACCGGGCTGATTCACAAAATATGTGAAGCCGCGGAGGATCTGAAGGATTACCGCAGCCGCCAGTTCCTGGACTGGTTCGTAGCAGAGCAGGCCGAAGAAGAGGTGAACGCCTGTGACATGGTTTCTTTACTGGAAACGGTGGAAGGAAACCGGGCCGCCCTCTACTTTGCGGATGCAAAGATGGCAGAAAGGACATAAATCCCTGCATTTTCCGCACTTAAAAACGCTGCGCAGCAATGATATAATAGGGGCGGAACGCAGCAAAAAGGAGATTTTTTATGGGAACAACTTTTTATTTTGAGTGGGAAGTACAACTGATGGAATCCATCCAGTCATTCATGGGCCCCGTCCTGGCGAAGATCATGGAAGTCATTACCTTCTTCGGAAGCGACCTTTTCATCGTTTTCTGCCTCGGCCTTGTATACTGGGTCTACGATAAAAAACAGGGCATGCGCTTTGGCGTGACCCTGATGCTGACAGACATCATATTCCCCGTCATAAAAAATATTACGCTGCGCCGCCGCCCCTACATGGACCACGAAAGCATCAAGCCCTACGTGCTGGTGGATAACAGTGCGGATGCCATGGACATTGCAGCCCAGGGGTATTCCTTCCCCAGCGGTCACTCCGCCAGCGCGGCAGGCATGGCCACAACGCTGGCCCTCATCTTCCGAAAGACATGGCTTCGGGTTCTTGCTGTAGTTCTGCCCCTTCTGGTGGGAATCTCCAGATTTTCGCTGGGCGTCCATTATCCCACGGACGTGCTGGCGGGCTGGGTTCTCGGTTACGGCATGGCATTTTTCATGCCCTGGGCGGTCCGAAAGGTAAAAAACGAAAGAAAGCTTTACCTTATCCTGGCTGCAGTCTCCTCGCTGGGCATCTTTATTTGCAGAAGCAACGACTACTATACCGCCTTCGGCTCTCTTCTCGGCATCCTGCTGGGGTCAAGATTTGAGGAAAAGCACGTGAACTTTCCGCAGACAGACAAGTTTCTGCCCGCCGTACTCCGAATTGCAGGCGGTATTGGGGTATACTTCGCCCTGAATGCCATCTTAAAGCTGCCCTTCAGCAGCGAGCTTCTGGCCTCTGCCAGCTATGCGCAGTTTGCCGTACGCACCGTAAGATATGGTATCATTCTCTTCGTGGAAACCGCCATCTATCCCATGTGCTTCGGAAAGATCGGTAAGAAATAAGCAGTGCCACGGCCGAATGACCCATGGGTCACAGACAAAATGCTCCTATTCGTCACAAAACCCGACGTTTATGAGCAGAAGATAAAAGTCAAATTACGAAAAACGCTCATAAATCTTTTCATTTCAAGGATTTATGAGCGCTTTTTTAAGTTTTATTTTGGTTTTTCGGTGACACACTGCTCATATATTCAGCCGAACCTTCAATATATGAGCACGAAACCCCTTGCGGAATGCTCATAAAACCTTTTTTTCCTCATTTTATGAGCATTTTCAAAAAATCGGAATATCCTAAATTTCGACTTACGGGTTATCTATGAGCATAACCCGTTTTTTTCACGATTTCCTGGCCCTCTTCAGACACGATAAAGTCTATCATCTTCTGCACGTTGGGATTCGGGTCGTCCTTCCGGGTGATCAGGCAAACATTGGTAGTAAGCGGATAGCTTCCGTTTTCAATGTTTTCCAGCGTCGGGTATACGCCATCAATTGATAGCATCTTCACACCCTTTTCCTGACCCAGTTCTTCCAGAAAATAGCGGAAGGAATAACCAATAGCACCCTTTTCATTGGCATACTGGGCGACTTTTTTGATTACACCCATCATCGCGCTTACCTGTTCGTAGGTCTGGGGTTCCTTTAACGAAACATCCCCCATGAAATATTCCATCATGGTCTGCGAGCCGGAATTCTTCGGACGCTGGAATGCCAGAATCTCCTGATTCTTTCCCCCCAGCTCGCTCCAGTTTGCAATGTCTCCGTGGTAGATGGCCTTTATTTGTTCCGACGTAAGATTCTCCACCGGATTGTCCTCTTCCACGAAGAATACAAAGGCTTCCTTCCCGATGGGCGTGATCTCCAGTTCCACACCATATTCTTTTGCCATCTCCATCTGATCGGCAGACGGTCTGGCACCGAAGAACATATCAACCTTTCGGCCGAACTTCTCTGCATCCCGGGCCATCAGACGTTCAAAACCGTAGACGGTGTTGGTCATGGTTACGATTTTCCCGTTCTGATACTGCGCATCCGTATCCAGATATTTCAGCTCAATTTTATCGATGTCTTTATATACGGCCTTTGCAAAAGCCGCATACAGGGGGTAACAGGCCTCCGCCCCATCCAGAACCGGCATTTCCGCCTCATTTTCAATCATAAACGAGGGGGCATGATCCAGCCCGGCAAGCTTTGACTTTTCCGCATAGACCGTATAATCCGCAAAATCCGTGCTGGAATAACCGTGCATATAGTCAAAACCATGCCCTGCATATTTGACCGTGGGCCGATTGAGATAAAGAACGGTGCTTGCCGCCATGCAAACAACAGCCGCAATTGCGGGAAGCGCCAGCTTTTTTATGCTTTTCTTTGCAAAGCACGAAGAAACGATGAATGCCGCCAGATAGCTGAGCAATGCGCAGGCATAGAGCTGCATAAAGGCGCCCATCATGGTCATGAGCAGCAGAATCGGAAAGAACGGAAGGATCAGATAGCTGAAGGAACTCATCAGCAGACTTTCCACATTTCCGTCCGCCGCAATCATCATTCCGGTAAAGCAAGCGAGCAAAACCAGAAAAACGATTCCGTTGGTTTTCGCTGCAAACTCCATGTCTATTTTCTTTCGGAACAGAATGTAGATCAGCGCAGTCACTGCAGGGACCAAAAGCATATTCAAATTCATCCAGAAATCGCCGCAGAGATTCAGAACAAATCCGGGAACGGAAGCGATCAGCGGAATCCATGCGTAATATTTTAAAGATTTCAAAACTGTTTTCATCTGCTTTTTCTCCATTAAATTTACTTAATTGTCATTTATTCCAATCCGAGCCGAAGGAGTTATTACTTCCCAGCTGTCACTTTTTGCGGTTTTCCCGAGAATGTAGACGGCCATGTAATTCCCCGGAGGATATTGTGCTTGTGCATCCATTTCCGGGTCATCAGATCTGCTCAAATGATAATTGACTTCAAATGCAGCGAATTGGTCTGCGCCAGACAATATAACCGCATCCTCAATAGAAGAAAGAAGAATCAAATAGTTATACTGCTCCAGTTCCTCCGGCGAAATGTATTTAAGCGAATTGACGCTCATCTGCGAGGTATTGATGGGACTCGTATGGGAAGAAGCGGCTTTCATTATGCGATTAAAATAATCGGGAATAATAAACCACGGATTATTCTTCTGGGAGGATTGTCCGCCGGTATCGGACAAATCGAATTCCGAAGACTTTGCATATCTTGCAAACAAAGCATCTCTGTCTGCAACTTCGCTGCCCGAGAATGGCCGAACTCCGTCGTCAACAAACAGTTTGCCTTGTTTTAAAATAAGCCTTCCGGAAGCGTATAGTTCGCTGTCATGCATCATATATGCTCTTATTTCCGCCCATAACTGTCCGTTTTTGCAAGTAAGGACGTAGTTATAATTACCGCGATCCGACAACTCATATAACGCATTGTTAACATAGTCAGCTACGATAATACGCCTGTCTATCAGTCCAAACCCAAACTCGACAGAAGAACACAGCTCCGGCTTGCCGTCACCGTTTAAATCACAGAAATACACACTCAGAATCGGCAACCCGGTATAGAGAGTAATTGTCTCCTTGTCGGTAACAGCTTCCAGCTTTTCCTCACTGCAGCGGAATGTGACACCGGGGTACGCATCAAGCTTGATTTCGCGGACGCCGTCAACCATTTCGTCTCCGTGGAGACAGTCAAACCACTTGCCTGCATCCTGGGTCATCCAGGCTGAAAATTTAAAATCGAGCAGTAGTTCCTCCGCTGTTGAAGGATTAACAATTCCATATGTGTAAGATGGCTTCACACCTTTACTCACCCATAATTCACTGAATTTTTCATTGAAATTCAGCGTTAAGCTTTCGTCGACCGTTATGGTAAAGACTGCACTTCGATTCTCGTCCCGGCTCTTTGCAATGGGCTTGCGTCCGATTTTTATTTTATCCATTGTGGCAAGAAAGCGATTTATCTCGGATTCATTGCATTCAATTTCAGAATCCTGATACTGCACCGACAAAGATTCCACATCATCCAGATCCTTACGCATATCTGCCTCTGTGATATGCCATTTTGTAAGAGGCGTACCGGATGGATTTGTTCCAAAGCACACAGCAATCACAATGCACGCGGCCACCGC
>JAZUDB010000067.1:0-6686 GCA_045639385.1 Anaerovoracaceae bacterium
TGCGGCAATGGCGGCAACCATCAGATGGGCTTTGATGTGCATCTTCAGGATGCCGAAGAATTCCCTCACAAAACCGTTGGGCCAGAAGTACCATTTGGTATCGCCCGCAATACCTTCTGCGTCAATACCGGCTTTCCGGGCCAGGATGCCGGAGCGCAGCATGTGGTAATTGGTGGTGGCAAAGGCAATCTTCGCGCCCGGCTGCAGCTGGTCGATCAGCTTCTTGGAAAAGACCATGTTTTCCCAGGTGTTCCGGGATTTCTTTTCCGGAAAGACTTCGTAGTCTTCCGCTCCGTGGGTCAGCAGGTAAAGTTCCATGGCGGAGCCTTCGCTGATGACCTCGTTGGGGCCCTGTCCGCCGGAAGGAACGTATTTCAAGGGTTTGCCCGAAGCAATCTCCTGTTCCCAGGCAAAGCGTACCGCCCGGTTGACCCGTCCCTTTAACAGGGGCAGCAGGCCGCCGCGTTTGTCGATGGAGCAGCCCAGGATGATTATGAAATCCTTGTCGTAGTGAGGTACCTGGTGCGCCGCCTTCCAGCCCATGATGACCGCACCCACGAAAGTGTATTCCAGGTAGCAGAGCAGGGTCAGCAGAAAGAGGGGGAAGAACAGGTTCGTCGGCAGAAGGTCCGCAATAAAATAGACTGCTGCGGTGCCGCCGATGTAAAGCCCTGCCACGATCAGGCTCAGGGCGTTGTTCAGGCAGAAGCCTTCATGGCGGATCAGAACGATATTGCTGATGCCCACCAGCACACTGATTCCCACGATAAAGAGGGCACCCCAGAAAGAAAATTCCCGGGGAAAACTGAGAATAAACTGCAGCAGTTCCCCAAAGCTGACTTGCCTAAAGCCGCCGGCGGCAAGAATATCCGCTCCCAGCGCCGCGGCAAGAACGGTCAGGAAAATCACTGTTCCGGTGATGACAATATTTTTATACATATAGATGGTCTTTTTCAGGCAGAGGCGCAGTGCCAGAATCAGCAGCACGATCAGTGCCAGCAGCCCGAAAAAAATCACTGCCGACATTCCGGCAGCCGTTTGGTCTAAGTTGAGATTTTTCAGCATTTTGCAGACTCCTTCGGCTTTTATTATACACTTTTGCAGTTTTTCCTGCGAGTTTTATATTATTTGAATATACTTTTAATAAAAAATGAAAAATACCGTTGACAAAGAGTATAATTCGTGTAAAATATACGCATAATCGTTGAATAGTTAATAATTTTATTCAAGAAAGGGATAAATCATGTATAAAAAAATCTTAGCAATTTTATTGGCACTCGCTATGGTATTCGCCCTTGCAGCATGCGGCGAAAAGAAAGAACCGGAAAATGATGATCCGAAAGAAGAATCCTGGTGGAAGGGACCTTCTTACGAAGAAGTACTGAAGAATCTGGGAAAAGCAGATATCACAATAAATGAAAAAGACGGTGTTCTTGCTTCCGTAATCGAAAAAGGCACCCTCGTTATCGGAACTTCCCCGGACTATCCGCCGGCGGAATACGTAGATCTGGTAACCGGCGAAGTCAAAGGTTATGAAATCATGCTGGCTCAGTACATCGCAAACACCCTTGGTGTGGAACTGAAGGTCGAAAGCATGGACTTCGATGCCGTTCTTACCTCCGTTGCAACCGGTAAGGTTGACCTTGGAATCTCCGGTTTCGGATACAAGGCAGACAGAGAAGAAAACTACCAGATTTCCATCGGTTATGAAATCGGCTCTTCCGATGCACACCACACCATCATCGTAAAAAAGGATGATCTCGGCAAGTATAATTCTCTTTCCGACTTTGACGGAAAAGTCATCGATGCGCAGATCAACTCTCTCCAGGAAATGTACGTAAAGGACCAGATCAAGGATGCGCAGCTTCAGCCCATCACATCCCTCGACCAGGGAATCCTGGACCTGCTCTCCGGAAAGGTAGATGCGGTTGCTCTGGACAGCACCACAGCCATGAACTACGCAGCACAGTCCGACGGACAGATTGTAAGTGTATTCGATGAAAAGAAAATCGAATTCGACCTCTCCCTTTACAACGACTATGCAGGAAACATCTGCGTTGCCAAGAAGGGCGAAGTAAGCTTTATGAACGCAATCAATGAAATCATCAAGTCCGCAATGGACGGAGATCTCTTCAAGAATATGTATTATTCCGCATGTGATGATGCACAGGTACTGCCTGACATCATGCCGGAAGATCTGGATAAGCAGTAATAGGGAGAAGGATGAATGGGTCCCGGAATTCTCGAAGTTTTTAAAGAATACTACCCCGTATTCCTGAAGGGTATGCTGGGTACCTTAAAGTATGCAGCCATCGCCGTAGGCCTCGGCTCCATACTGGGTACGCTGATTGGCTTCCTTCATATGTCAAAAAATAAGGTGGTAAGCACCATTGCAGGCGGATATGCGACGATTTTAAGAGGCACGCCGCTTCTGGTTCAGATGTATATCGCATACTATTTTATTCCGATGGCATTGCCGATACTGGATTTCCTTACCAAGGAACAGTGCGTCATACTATCCCTTACGCTGAACTCCAGCGCATACGTATCGGAAATCATCCGAGGCGGTATCCAGTCCGTAGACATCGGCCAGACCGAGGCGGCAAGAAGCCTGGGAATGAGCTCATCCCATTGTATGACGAGAATCATTCTTCCCCAGGCCTTCCGTGCCATTCTGCCGGCCATGGGCAACGAATACATCTCCATGGTTAAGGAAACATCCCTGGCAGGAACTTTCGCTCTTTACGAACTGATGTTTACCAAGACCCTGCTGGCGGGGAAATACCTGATCTGGCAGCCGCTGTTCATCATCGCAGGCATTTATCTTGTGCTGACCATCGTGCTCAACGCACTGGTCAAGCTTTTGGAAAGGAGGTTAGCGGCAAGTGAAAAACAGTAATCCGGAAGTTTTGATCCAAGTCGAAAACCTTCATAAATCCTTCGGGAAACTGGACGTTTTAAAAGGAATCAACGAAGAAATCTATAAAGGAGAGGTAGTCTCCATCATCGGGCCCTCCGGCGGCGGAAAATCCACCTTCCTGCGCTGCCTGAACCTGCTGGAAAAGCCGGAGCAGGGCAGTGTGTATTTTGAGGGTGTGGATATTACCAAGCTGAAGAAGCAGGCGGATCTGGACAAACACCGCCAGAAGATCGGCATGGTGTTCCAGCAGTTCAACGTGTTCCCTCATCTGACCGTGCTGGAGAACATGACTCTGGCTCCCGTGCTGGAGAAGGGCATGAGCAAAGCTGACGCAGAAAAGATGGCCATGGAGCTTCTTACCAAGGTAGGGATCGCGGACAAAGCCAACGTGTATCCCGGCAAGCTTTCCGGCGGTCAGAAACAGCGTCTTGCCATCGTTCGGGCTATGGCCATGAATCCGGACGTGATGCTCTTTGACGAACCCACCAGTGCTCTGGATCCGGAAATGGTAAAAGAGGTACTCATGGTAATCAAGGAACTGGCGGAAAGCGGCATGACCTGCGTCATCGTAACCCACGAAATGGGCTTTGTGCGGGAGGTTTCCGACAGAATCCTCTTTATCGATGACGGTATCATTCAGGAAGAGGGTACTCCGGATGAGATCTTCAACCATCCCAAGAGTGCACGTGTAAAAGAATTTTTAGATAAGGTGCTTTAAATGAATACCACATTTACATACGACCATTATTATCTGCAGGACGAGATCGAGGCGCACATCAAACAGCTGGAAGAAAGCTTTCCTCAGCTGGTGAGCTCCGAAGTTCTGCTGACCACCAAGGACGGCAACCACATTGCTGCGGTTACCCTGACCAACAAGAATACCGGCGCGGCCTGCGACAAGCCTGCCTTCCACATCGACGGCAATACCCACGCTGGGGAAGTTACCGGCATGATGGCTGCCATGCACACCATGGATTATCTGGTTACGAACTACGGCAAGGATGAGAAGGTAAGCTTCCTTCTGGATCACATGACCGTTTACATCATTCCCTGCGTGTCTCCGGACGGGTCCCAGACCTATCTGACCACGCCTTACGAGCTGCGCTCCGTGAACCGGGATTACTACGAGCTGGGCGAGGGCCTGCAGCAGGAAGATATGGACGGCGACGGTGCCATCCGCATGATGCGCGTGAAGGATGCCTACGGTGCCTGGAAGAAGAATCCCAAGGATTCCGGCCTGATGGTAAAGCGTACCCCGGACGATGTGTGCGGAGAGTTCTACAGCATTTACAGCGAAGGGGAAGTTACCGGCGCATGCGATGTGCAGCTGAAGATGCAGAAAGAAAAGTGGGGGCTGGATTTTAACCGCAACTATCCCTACGGATGGTTCCCGGAATATCGTCAGCCCGGCGCAGGTGCTTATCCTTTAAGCAACCCGGAAAACAAGGCTCTGGCGGAATGGATCATCGACCATCCCAACATCGGTTCCGTGGCTACCAACCACACCAGCGGCGGCATTCTTTTAACCGTTCCGGGCACTTATCCGGAAAAGAAGGCTCCGGCGGCGGATATGGCCCTCTTTAAAAAGATGGCGGCCATGGGTACGGAAGAGACCGGCTATGCGGCCATCAATATTTTCGACACCTTTACGGTGGATCAGGACAACTATTCCTCCGGCGCTTTCGATGACTACTGCTACGAAACCCAGGGTATCTACGCCATGACCCTGGAACTGTGGGATCTGGACAAGCGGGCCGGCGTCAAGTCCTTCTGGGAAGAGATTCCCGACGATAAGAAGGAAGCGGAGAACTTTGCCAAGCGCATGGCATGGGTCAAGGAAAATGCGCCCCAGTACTATCTGGACTGGACGGAATTCGACCATCCGCAGCTGGGCAAGGTGGAAATCGGCGGATTTAACTTTAAATTCACCATTCAGAATCCGCCCCAGAATCTGCTGGCGCAGGAATGCGAAAAGATTACAAAATTCATGGTTCGCTGGGCACTGGCCATGCCCCGCCTGGTAATCGACGACGTAAAGGCAAGCCAGCTGGGCGAAGACTTCTGGCAGATCGATGCGGTGGTTTCCAACGCAGGATTTTTGCCCACCTATCTTTCTCAGAACGCCAAGAAGCTGAAGGTGGACAAGCCCGTTACCGTAGCCATCGACGCCGACGGACTGGTATCCGGCGCGAAGGTGCAGGATATCGGCGATCTTTCTTCCTACGGTCTTTGCAGCACCGGCGAGTTCTTCTACGGCAATCTCGGCACCGAAAACGGTGACCCGATTTCCAAGAAGGTTACCTGGATCGTAAAAGGAAAGCCGGACAGCGTAACCGTTACCGCGCAGAATCCGAAAGCCGGTAAAGTAAGCAAGACAATAAAACTGTAATAGAAAAACCGGGAGCCGAAAGACTCCCGGTTTTCTGTTTGCATACAAATTGTTCTTTTCAGTTTGGATCGAGGACTGGTTCTTCGAACGGTTCATATTCCGCCACGAATTCGCAAAACATCAATCGGATGTAAGTTACATCTATTCGTCTATTTCAGAATCCATTTCGAATAGGATGTTTCCCGGCAAAGACTTCTATAGACAAGGATTGTAAATGCAAAAAGAATACACACAATCAAAGAAATCAATGCGTTTGTTCGCAACAGTTTCAAACAAAAAATATTGAATACCAAAAAAACTCCCAGCAGCAGGTAACTACTACTGAAGACACCGCGAATGCAATAAGACACTCTGTGAAATTAAGAAAGACAGTCATTTTTGTTCTATTTTGCGATGATGTCGATTGCATAAGGAATACCTTTCTTTGTTTTTTTTAAGAATGTTTATGCTAAACCAGTTGATGTTGAGCTCGAAAGTATATAATGTGGTTTCCGTAGAGACCTCCGATTAGTACAGCACGATCTCGCAGATGACGTTTTCTCCGCTGCGGGGCTGAAAATAGGTGATTTTTACATATTGTACGTCTCTTGTGATGACCGCATTTTCAGAGGATGCACGTGTGCAGTAACCGTAGGCCTCGCCTCCGTCGTAGGCAAAAGTCACTCCGTTAACCTGAAAAGATTCCATATCGGCGCTGTCTTCCCGGGTACTGTCGTGCATATGAAATTCCGTCACCGGGCCGCTGACCGCGGGAAGCTCTTCTTTTAAATATTTCCCTTTGATGGCAGCGTAGTTGATCAGGGAGCGAGAAACGAAAAAAACTGCAGCTGTCCCGATTGCTGCGTATATGGCAATCATCAGAACGCTGAGGACTTTCTGACGAGGGGCGCCTTTCCGGCTTCCCCGAATCAAGTGAATGATTGCATAGACGATAAATCCGAGCACAAGCACAAGCCATGCGGCAAAAAACGGGTTAAAATTGTAATGGAATGTGTAAACGGTATTTCCCATAGGTCAATGATTATTTGTATCTTATTCTAAAGACTTCCGATGAACAGCTCCAGAGCGGTGCGGCCGTCTCTGCTGACGATATAGAATGCGAATCGGTCCAGAATTACGTTCGAAATTTTCGCTGTTGGAAAGCTACACTGTTCCCCGTTTATGTAATGAAAAACTGTGTTTTCGTCTTCAAAAGAAATTGAGCCAACCAGATGTCCGATAGTTGAATAAAGCATCCTGTACCAGAATGTAATTGTGGCTGCTAATGCGAGGACTACAGGAAGCAGCGCCCACGCCCCGATTCGTTCCGCTGTAATAACAACAATTTTCCATCGACCAGATGTAATGCTAGTCGAGATCATCCAAAAGTTTGTGAAC
>JAZUDB010000068.1:0-17837 GCA_045639385.1 Anaerovoracaceae bacterium
GGTGCGCATCGGCCAGCCGGGAGACGACGAGGATTCTCTCTACCGCCGGGGCATTGCGTACTACCTGACCGGAGACTACGAAAACTGTCTTGCTCAGGAAAAAGCCTCCTATAAGAAATATTATCAGCTGGGTGACGAGGAAATGGGTATTGCGGCCATGTTCTGGCATACCCTGGCAGCCTGGCGGCTGGGAGTGCCCGCGGAAATCATGGATACCTATTACCGTCCGAATATGAACGTGGGCCATCATTATACCTATGACCAGATCATGGGTATTGCCACGGGACATCTTTCCCTGCCGGAGTGCGTGGGAAAGCTTTACGCGGTGAAAACCGGCCTGGACTTTGCCATCATCGGCTACGGCATGTCGGGATACATGCGCCACATCGGGTTGATTGCCCAGGCGGACAATCTGCGCCGGGACGTGGTGCGGGACAACAGCTTCTGGATTGCCTATGCCTGGCTGGCAGCCTGGACGGACCAGAACCGCGCTGAAGGAAAAGAATAAAAGAAAAACGGGTCGCTTTCGCGATCCGTTTTTTGGTGGTGCAGGTAACAGGAGTCGAACCTGCATGAGTGGAACTCACACGGACCTGAACCGTGCGCGTCTGCCAATTCCGCCATACCTGCATGCAACAGATAGAATGATACATTAAATTTCTTGCGTTTGCAAGTAAAATGTGATAAACTTTTCCACGTTATTTAAGAATTTTTTAAAAAAGGAGATAAACTAATGGTTAATTTCGACGGAGGAGCGGAGAGCGTCAGCATCAACTCCCGTATTGCGGAAACTGTAATCGGATCTCAGACAAAGTTCAAGGGAACCGTAAAAACAGAAAAGCCTATTAGAATTGACGGATATTTCGAAGGGGAAATCGAAACAGCAGACGTAGTTTTCGTATCCGAAAGCGGTGAAGTCAACGGCACAGTGGTATGCAGAGAAATGCAGCTTCTTGGAAAGGGCTCCGGCAAGCTGACCTGCAGCGAACTTCTGCGGATTACCGAAACCGGTTCTTTCGAAGGCGAAATTGCCGCCGCAGACCTGGAAACCGTGAAGGGTTCTGTCATCAAGGGCAACATTCAGATTTGCAGATAATGCATTTTGGCGGGACGCAGCAGCGTCCCGTTTTTTTATTGTAAACCTGGCTTTGGATGCGGGGTTTGCTTTTATTGCAAACCTGGCTTTGGACGCGGGGTTTGCTTTTATTGCAGGTATGCCGTTGGTTTGTGATGATAGATGCTCACAGGATAACAGGAAAATTCCCGTATGCAGGTCAAAAATACCGGTCATAATGTCAGAACGAATGAAAATAAAAGGTTTTGTCATTATTTCCCTCATTTTCGGCGGAATTATGTAAAAATATCTCTCGAAATCATCCCTCGGGAGGGTCAGAATGTCAGGGAAGACTATTTTCTGAAAAAGTGTCATTAAAAATGAGAACTTTTAATGACAAATGAAGTTATTTTTAAATTTCTTGACATTATTCTTTTTTCTAGATGCCCGATACGGCGCAAGTAAGGGAATATGGCGCTTCTGGGGAAATTCGCTTTGAAAAAAATTGTTTTGTGACCTTTCTATACCGATTTCGACTTGATATACAAAGGGGTTTTTGAAAATACGAGGTGCAAAACGATGAATTTAAAGAAAATTTCGACAGTTTTTCTTGCCGCAGCAATGCTTGTTTCTTTTGCCGGCTGCGGCGCAGTTAAGTCCGCGCAGGACAGCGAAGCACCCCAATCCATGGAGGGCTACTATGGGAAAGCGGATTCTGCCGGACTGAACACGTCTTACAGTCAGGGAATTTTTAAGCCCGGAACAAAGCTGGAAGAAGACTACGTAAGCGAAGGGGACAGCATGTCTTCCGACAGAGCGGCTTCCTATCTTCCCTCCGATGTTAAGCTGATTTACCGGGCCAATGCCTCCGTGCAGACGGCGGATTTTGAAAAGGCGGAGGAGGGGCTGAAGGCTGCGGTGGCCGCAGCAGGCGGCTATTTCGAGACCCAGTCCGTATACAGCGGCGATTACTACAACCGGGGTGCTCTGCGCTGGGGCGAATACACCCTGCGCATTCCGGCGGAGAATTACCGCAGCTTTGTGGACGGCATGGGCAGCTATGCGGTGGTCACCAATCTGAAGGAAACGGTGGACGACGTGGGACAGGCTTACTACGAAACCGAAGCCCGGCTGAAGACCCTCTACACCAAGGAGGAGCGCCTGCAGGAGCTCCTGAAGAAGGCGGAAGGCCTGAATGACATCATCCAGCTGGAGAACGCGCTGTCCGACACCGAGTACGCCATCGATCAGTATAAATCCGAACTGAACCGCTACGACAGTCTGATCGGTTATTCCACGATTATTCTGAATCTGCAGGAGGTCAGTCGGCCGGAAGACGGCATCGGCGAGAAGAACGGCTTCTTTGCGGTGCTGGGAAAGCGTTTTATGGCAGGTCTTGCGGATACCGGCCGGGCCCTGGAGAATTTTGCCTACTGGATTTCCGGCAATTTCGTGCCGCTGGTGCTCTGCGCCGGAGCGGCGGTCTTGGTCATCCGGAAGCATCCGCTGCGCAGAATCCGGGACAAAATCGCAGCCGGCAGGGCGGGAAAAGCGAAAAACAGCCCGGAAGATGGAAATAAGTAAAGAAAAAGTGGCCTGCGGGCCGCTTTTTTCATGGAAAATTCATAGTATTCGATGTATAATACATTGTTACTTATACTCATTAAGGAGATTGAAATGAAAAAGACAACAAAGATACTCGCAGTGGTACTGGTTCTGGCAATGATGCTCAGCCTTTGTGCCTGCGGAAAAAAGGGTCCGGTTTTCAGTGAAGGACTGGATGAAAACGGTTATTTCAAGGGAATTACAGCGCTGGATCATTACACCATGGGTGATTTCAGCAAGATTACCATCGAACAGAAGCAGATTGATGCGGAAATCGAATATCTGACTTCCGAAATGTTCCCGGCCCAGGAAAAGGTTACCGACAGAGCCGTAGAAGCAGGCGACACCTACAACATGGCTTATGTGGGAAAAATCGACGGAAAAGAATTTGAAGGCGGCAGCACCGGAGAAGAAGGTACTGTGGTAGATACCAAGACACAGAAGTACATCGACGGCTTCTTTGAACAGGTTGTGGGACACGTTCCCGGCGAAACCTTCGACATCAACGTAACCTTCCCGGATCCCTACGAAGGCAACAATGATCTTTCCGGCAAGGCTGCAGTGTTCACCATTACCCTGAACTACATCGTAGAATACAAGAAGGCGGAATGGAACGACGAGTTCGTTTACAACAACATGTATTACTACTACGGTCTGTCCACCACAGCCGAAGCGGAAGAGTACATCAAGAACATTCTGCTGGATGAATTCGTCAGCAAGAACGCCACCCTCAAGGACGAAGTACCCGAATCCGTTATTACCTGGTACGAAAAGTGCGTCATTCAGAATCTGGAGAACGAGGCGAAGAATCAGTTCGGCGTGGAACTGGTTACTCTGCTGAAGCAGCAGTACGGCGTAAACTCCGCAACCGAATTCATCGAAAAGTACAAGGATGAACTGGAACAGGATGCTGCCAGCTATCTGCTCCTCCAGGCACTGGCCGAAAACGAAGGCTACGTAGCCAGCGAAGAGGAAATTCAGCAGACCATCAAGAATCAGGCGGAAAAGGAAGAAGACCAGCAGGCTCTGATCGAAGCTTACGGTATGCCTTATATTGCACAGTTCACCATGCAGAGCAAGGTATACGAAAAGCTGATGGCAAAGGTCGTAATTGAATAAACAAAAATTAAATGGTAAAATCTTTGTGTCATTAATATAGTAATTTATTAGGAGACGGAAATGGCAGAAAATAAGAAGAACGTAAACGAAGAAGTACTCGACGATGAAGATTTCATCACCCTGGAATTCGAAGACGGAAAAGAAGTAGAATGCGAAATCATGGGAATTTTCGATGTAGAAGACAAAGAATACATCGCACTGCTCCCGGACGACGGAACCGACGACGTATACCTCTACGGATACAAGGAAGTTTCCGATGAAGAGTTCGAACTGATCGACATCCTTGACGATGCAGAATTCGACAAGGTCGCAGAAGTTTTCAACGAACTGGATTTCGACGAAGAATAATCAACAAAGGAAAATTACAATGCAGCACTACGATATTATCGTCGTAGGCGCGGGCGCTTCCGGGGTATTCATGTCCTATGAACTTACCAAGCGCAGCACATGTGCAAAGGTACTGGTTTTAGACAGGGGCTGTGCCCTGGAAGAGCGCAAGTGCCCCATAGCCGCAGGCAAGGTGGAAAAATGCATCAAATGCAATCCCTGCCATATTATGAACGGCTACGGTGGTGCAGGTACTTTGTCAGACGGCAAATACAACATCACCACCGAATTCGGTGGTGATTTGCATTTATACGTAGGCGAAAAGAAGGCCATGGAGCTCATGGAGTACGTGGACAGCGTGCTCTGCAGCATGGGCGGAGATCAGGCCAAGCTCTACGACGCGGCAAATGACCAACTGAAAACCCTTGCTCTGCGCTACGACTTACACTTACTGGACGCCAAAGTGCGTCACCTGGGAACGGACCGCAACGTACAGATTCTCAAGAAGATGTACGACTATTCCAAGGATAAAATCGAAACGAAATTCCGCACCACCGTGCAGTCCGTGGAAAAGACCCCGGACGGTTTCCTGGTAACCACGGACAAAGGAGAGAGCTATACCTGCAGCGATCTGGTACTGGCCATGGGCCGGTCCGGCTCCAAGCAGCTTTCCGAAATCTGCGGCAGGCTGGGCATCGAAACCAGCAGCAACCGGGTGGACCTGGGCGTGCGTGTGGAACTTCCGGCGGAAATCTTTAAGCATATCACCGACCAGGTGTACGAAGGCAAGCTGGTGTACCGGACCAAGAAGTACGGCGACCTGGTTCGCACCTTCTGCATGAACCCCTACGGGGAAGTGGTCAACGAAAACACCAACGGCATTGTAACGGTCAACGGACATTCCTATGCCGACCCGGCGCTGCGCACCGGCAATACCAACTTTGCTCTGCTGGTGTCCAACAAATTTACGGAACCCTTCAAGAACAGCAACGAATACGGCGAATCCATTGCAAAACTGTCCAATATGCTGGGCGGCGGCGTACTGCTGCAGCGCTTCGGTGATCTGGTAAACGGACGCCGCAGCACCGAGCACCGCATGGAGAAGTGCTTTACCAAGGCTACGTTAAAGGCTACCCCCGGCGATCTGGCCCTGGTACTGCCCAAGCGCCAGTTGGACGATATCATCGAGATGATTTACGCGCTGGACAAGATCGCTCCCGGCACCGCCAACGATGATACACTGCTCTACGGCGTGGAAGTGAAGTTCTACAACTCCCTCATTGCAGTGGACGGAAATCTGGAAACGGCAGTTCCAGGACTTTACGCCCTGGCCGACGGCAGCGGCGTGACCCACTCTCTGTCCCAGGCGGCAGCCAGCGGCGTGTACGTAGCACAGATTCTGGCAGAAAAATATCAATAAAAAACAGGTCCCGCGGGACCTGTTTTTCATTTGGTGTCAAGCCGTTACTTTACGGCGGCAAGAGCTTCCAGGTGCTTGCTCAGCTTTTCGCAGAGCGCGCAGAAAGTTGCAGCTTCTTCTTCGGTGAAGCAGGCGGAGTAAACCGCCATGTGTGCGTCCCGTTCTGCCGCAATCTTTTCTTCCAGCAGCTTGGCATTGTCGGTGAGAGAAATCCGGTAAACGCGCTTGTCGTTTTCATCCTGCGTCCGCAGAATCAGATCTTTCTTTTCCAGCTTGCCTAAAAGCTCGGAGAGGGAAGAGGGGCGAAGATCCAGGGCTTCTGCCAGTTCGCCGGTGGTCATGCTGCCCGCCTTGTTCAGGACGGAGATCAGTCTGCCGGTGGCGAAGTTCGGCTTGTGATGTCCCTGATGACCCATGCCGGGATGCATGCCGGACTTCGGACAGTCCTTCATTGCCGGTCCGTTCATCGGGCCGTGATTGCAGCCTTTCATTGCCGGACCGTTCATCGGGCCGTGGGCACAGCCCTTCATTGCCGCACCCTGCATTTTGCAGCCCGGTCCTTTCATGGGACCGTGACCGTGATGTGCGTGGCCTTCCGGACCGTGATTCGGACCCATCTGTCCGCGCTTGCCCGCAAATTTTGCGGCATTTCCTCTTCTCATTGCTCTCTGGAGATGCATAACTGCACCCATTACGTCGTTCTTGTTATCCTTATCCATAAATTACCCCCTAATGTACACACTAAACTGCTAAAACTATAATTTAATTTCGGTACCGAAATAATAATACTTCGGTACCGAAATAATGTCAAGCACAATTTTTAAGAAAATATTAATTTTTGATGAAATGTGACCTGCTTTTATCTATTTCGTAAATAGATATGTTAGAATAACCTGTCAAGGGGGATAGAACCATGCTCAAATTAAAAAACGTATCCAAGTTCTACTACTCCGGCGGGGTGGTCACCAGCGGTTTTACCAAGGTGAACCTGGACCTTCGCCGCGGAGAGTTCGTGGCAATCACCGGCGAGAGCGGCAGCGGTAAGTCTACGCTTCTGAACGTGATTTCCGGACTGGATACCTACGAAGAAGGCGAAATGTATATCAACGGCCGGGAAACCAGCGCTTATTCCGCTGCCGAGTTCGAAAACTACCGCCGCAGATACATCGCCAACATTTATCAGAGTTTTAATCTGATCAACAGCTACACCGTGTTCCAGAACGTGGAAATGGTGCTGCTTCTCAACGGCAAAAAGCGCCGCGAGATAAAGAAAAAAGTCAACGAAGTTTTAAAGCAGGTGGACCTGTATCAGTTCCGCAAGACCAAAGCGTCCAAGCTTTCCGGCGGCCAGAAGCAGCGTGTGGCCATTGCCCGCGCTCTGGTAAAGGATACGCCCATCATCGTGGCGGACGAGCCCACCGGCAACCTGGATTCCGCATCCGCAGCCAACGTAATCGAGCTTTTAAGCAAGCTGGCCAAGGACCGTCTGGTGGTTGTGGTTACCCACAACTACGACCAGGTGGAACCCTACGTGACCCGGAAAATTACCATGCACGACGGCCGCATTACCGAGGATCTGGTTCTGAGGGAACCCGAGGAAGTGCCGGAAGCTCCGGTTCCCGCAGCGTTTCCGGAAGAACTGCCGGAAGCGGATGCGCCTGCAGCTGGAACTGTGCCGGAGGCTGCAGTGCCTGACGAAGATTTCGTATCGATTCCGCAGATTGAAGAACTGCCGGAGGAAGATTTCGACGAAATCAGCCGGAAGAACAGGAAGCATCTTTCCCTGGGCGCCGGCATGCGTCTGGGCACCCGGAACGCGTTCAACATCGTTCCCAAATTCCTGCTGCTTCTCTTTATTTTCCTGTTCATCTGCAGCGCCGTTACCAGTTTTTACGCCAATATGCGCAGCCAGGACTACGACCTGGATCTGAACGGCTACAACCAGTTCTTCCAGGATAGCCGGGACACCCGTATCGTCATCAAAAAGACGGACGGTTCCGTGATTTCCGAAGAGGATTACCGGACCCTGGAGTCCCTGAGCGGCGTGGCTTCCGTATTCCGGGAGGACGTGCTTCTGGACAGCAACGTATACATCGAGGATACGGACTACCGCTACTACATCTACGGAAATCTTACGTCCCTGACGGAACTGGGCATTACCGCAGATACGCTGACCTACGGCAGAATGCCGGAAGACAACCATGAAGTGGTGATAAAACTGCCGGACGAATACTATATTTTCCGGGATGACAGCGACGAAGCCATCAACGAAATTCTGGGTTCCGCCTTCAATCTTTACTCTTCCGATGACGGCGTTGTGCTGCTGCAGGGGATCCGCGTGGTGGGCATCTGCGCCGAACCCATGGACAGCTGGAAGGAATACATCGGTATTCCGGAATCCGATTTCGAGGAAGTTCGCCAGCAGCTCAACGGCAAGTTCAGCGCCATGACCGTGAAGGTGGCCGGCGAAGAATACCCGGTGGATCGCTGGAGTATGGAAAACAAGCTGCTTCCTTCCGATAAAATCAAGCCCGGCGAGGCACTGGTCAAGGAAGACTGGAACTGGCTCTTCAAAAAAGGAAAGGCCAAGGGCCAGAGCTTTACCGTGGACGTAAAGAATCTTTACTACGAAGATTCCCAGACTTTTAAAATTACCGATACCTACAACAAGAAGACCTTTACCGCCAAAACCGGATATTCCGCAGACAATTACGATTGGTACAACGGTATCATTCTGGTAAACAGCGGGGACTACAAAGCCTTCTTCGACAAAGAAAACTACCAGAGCAGCGTGTTTGTCAAAGATCCGATGACCGCGGAGCAGACGGTGGAAAAGCTGAAGGATCTGGGCTATACGCCGCTGTACATCAAGGACGCCTTAAAGTCCTACGGCGGCAACTGGGTAGTGGTGGACCGCATCATCAACAACGTGCTGTCTTCCAGCCTGGTGGTCATTCTGTTCCTGATCAGCTACTTTATTATTAAACTGATCATGAAATCCAGAAACGTGTACTATGCCACGGTGCGCATGCTGGGCGCCTCCTCCGGAGACTGCCGCAGCCTGATTGTGGTGGAACTTCTGGTGATTCTGAACCTGTCCTTCTTCCTGATGCTGGGCGGTATTTTCGCCGCCGCACAGGGCTATTACAGCTTCAATATCATGGATACCATTCTGCGCTTCCTGACCATGAAGGATTACGTGGTTCTTTACGCAGTGCTGAACCTGATGGCGCTGCTCATTGCCGTCCGTTATTCCCGGCAGCTCTTCAAAAAGTCTGCCATGAACGTGTATAAGGAGGTGTAGGCGATGATTGAAGTAAAAGGCGCAAAGAAATACTACAACAGACACAAGCGCAATCAGGTTACCGCCATCGACAACACCACCCTCAGCTTCGGCGACACGGGCCTGGTGGCCATTCTGGGCAATTCCGGCTGCGGAAAAACCACCCTGCTGAACATGATCGGCGGTCTGGACAAACCGGATTCCGGGCAGATCTACGTCAACGGCAAGAAGATGAACGGGGCATTTTCGTCCCGGACGGACAATATCCGAAACCTGAACATCGGCTACATCTTCCAGAACTATCATCTGGTGGACGAATGGACCGTGTTTGAAAACGTGGCGGTGGTCCTGCGCATGCTGGGCATCCGCAATAAAGAAGAAATCAAAAAGAGCGTATACTACGTGCTGGACAAAGTGGGGCTCTATCGCTACCGCAACCGTCCCGCCAGCGCACTTTCCGGCGGCGAACGCCAGAGGGTGGGCATTGCCCGTGCCATCGTAAAGAACCCGGGCATTATTATCGCCGACGAACCCACCGGCAACCTGGACTCCGGCAACTCCCTGGAGGTCATGAACATCATCAAGACCATCTCCAAGGAAAAGCTGGTCATTCTGGTGACCCACGAGCGGACCCTGGCCGATTTCTATGCCGACCGGATCATCGAGATCGTGGACGGCAAGGTGGCGAACGACCGATCCAACGAGCACGACCGGGACCTGGACTACCGGGTGGACAACAAGCTCTATCTGCAGGATTTCGAAAAGAAGAGCAGCGTGGCGGCAGATGGGGTCAATCTGGACTTCTATTCCGACGGCAGCTCCGACGTAAAACTTACCGTGGTGCTGCGGGGCGGCAACCTGTACATCCAGTGCGAGGACAAGAAGACCGAGCTGGTGGACGGTGATTCCGCCATCGAACTGGTGGACGACCACTATCACGCCCTGTCCAAAGAAGAAGCCGAAACCCACGATTTCGACTACAGCCAGCTGGAGCACGGGGGCAAAAAACTGCGCTACCACTCCATTTACAATATCTTTAATCTGATAATCAACGGCTTTAAGAAGCTGCTGAACTATCCGCTGTTAAAGAAAATCCTGCTGGCCGGCTTCCTGGCGGCGTCCATGTTCGTCATGTTCTCCGTCAGCAATTACCTGGGCATTAAGGATGTGACCGACGATAAATTCGTCACCCTGAACAAGGAATACCTGCAGCTGAAGAACTCCGCCAACACGGTGGCCGGCTACGAGGAATGCGAGCAGCTGGAAAGCGTGGGCTACATTCTGCCCGGAAATTCCCGGGTCTATTTCGAACTGGACTACAGCGACTATTACTATCAGACTGCGGGCGCCCGGGATTCTTTCTCCGGTTCTCTGTCGGCCCGATCCGTCATGGATCCGGGTACACTGTGCGCGGGACGTCCAGCGGAGACTCCGGAAGAACTGGTGGTAGACCGCATGGTTCTGCTGGAAATGATGAACTACGGCGTAGCGGAAATGGTGGGCCTGAAAACTCCGGAGGATTTCCTGAACAAGAGCTGCAGCAACGAATACCCCGAAGATTTTGTGATCGTGGGCATTACGGACACCAAGTCTCCGGTCATCTATGCGGATGACACGCTGCTCTTCGATATCATTATGAAGAACGGCAGCTCCGACTACGATATGTACGAAAAGGCGGGGGAATTCAACAACGAGGACAACAACGCCATCGTTACCCCGGTGGAAGAAGCCAAGGGCAAGCTGACCATCAAGAAGGGCAGAATGCCGGAAAACGACTACGAGGTCATTATCCATTACGACTTCCGCTACGAATACAAAATCGGCAAGAAACTGCCGTCCAAGGTGAACGGCGTGCAGCTGACCGTGGTGGGCTACTACACCAGCACGGAAGAAGAAAACACCAACTTTACCAACTATAACACCTGCAAATACAAGTTCCTGGCTTCCACCTCGGGCATTACCATCTACCCCAAGGACAAGGCGGCGGTGCTGGATTACTACACCGCAAAGAACATGAATATCGAGGACACCTACGAAACCGCCAAGCGGGAGTACATGGCCAATATTCAGGAGCAGGTGAATACCACCGTGATTATTGCAGCCACCATTATGGCTATCTCGCTGGTGGAAATTTTCCTGATGCTGCGCTCCTCCTTCCTGTCCAGAGTGAAGGAAGTGGGAACCCTGCGGGCCATCGGTCTGAAAAAGTCCGACGTGTACAAGATGTTCCTGGGAGAAATCCTGGCCATCACCACCCTGACGGCCCCCATCGGCTTCCTGATCATGGGCAAAATCCTGAAAACTCTGACTTCTGTCAGTTATTTTGCGGATATGTACATGTTTAACAGCAAAGTGGTGCTGATCAGTGCTATTATAGTATACGGATTCAATATTATCGTAGGACTGCTGCCGGTCTTCTTTACCTTAAGAAAGACCCCGGCCAGAATTCTTTCCAGAACGGACGTGGACTAAAATCGTATGAAAAAGACAAACCGGGTTGCCGTAACGGCCATATTTATCGCAATGTACTTCGTGCTTTCCGCTTTGCTGAAAATACCGGTGGGCGGCCATATTACCCTGGATATGGGTTATATTGCGCTGACCGTGGCTGCGGTTTATCTGGGCGCTGTGCCCGCCATGCTGGTGGGCGGCATCGGCGTATTTCTGGAAAGCGCGGTAATGAGTCAGCGGGGCGTTTCTCCCGGCTGGATTCTGATGAATCTGATTGTGGGCTTTTTCTGCGGCTGGGTGCTGCATAAGGCCATCGACGGCGAACCGAAGAAATTCTGGATTTCCGCCTGCACCGTAATTCCTCTGTCCATGCTGGCGGGGGTAACGGTCAAGACCCTGATTGACTGCGCCATCTACGATCTGCCTCTGGCAGCCAAGATTCCCACGGGACTGATCGCATTGGCGGCGGATTCCGCGGTGATGCTGGGCATTGGAATTCCCCTGAGCCTGGCCATGAAGAATAGAATAAAGCTTTAACGATCCGGAAAATTCTGCATCAAAAAACGGAGGCGTTTCGCCTCCGTTTTGTGTTGCGTATTACGCTTCTTTTTCCATGACTTCTTTGTCCAGCCACAGCTGCAGGGAATCCACGGAGATAGCATTGAAAAAGCAGACATATTAGACGGAAATATGTTAGGAAAAAATATTGTTTAAATAACATAGATTGACAACCCTCTTTAAGCGATACAAAATAATTTTGGGAAACAATATTTATTAGAGCAAAAGAAGAATATTTACTCAGTTTAAGGGGGAAATGAATGATGAAGAAATTTATGAAACAATTCCTTTCCATTGTTCTCGTATTTGCAATGTCAGCAGGAATTTTCCCTGCGGCGGCATTTGCTGAGGACGGGAAGGAATATATTTCTGCGAGTTCGCTGCCGGAAGAGACGGTCACCGCAGATTTCGAAGAAGTCGAAAACAGAACTCCTGACACGAAGTATGTTCATGTGTCTGACGGAACGCATATTGCGGCCATGTATCCTTTTGCTGTGCACTTTGACAGTGGAGACGGATACGAAGAATATGACAACAGCCTCATAGAAAAAGAAGACGGATTTTATCCCCGAAGAAGCGACAGACAAATCGTTTTCGGAAAGACCGAAAGCAGCCTGATGCGCTTTGGCGGGGATAATTTTTGTATTGACATAAATTTAAAAGATGCAGAGAAAATCTCTCCGAAAGTAATTGAAAAAGAAAAAGTAAAATTCGAAACAAAGCTGGACGAGATTTTAAATCTTGATAAGGTAACATCAGAGATTATGTATGAAGATATCCGGAAGGGGACGGATATCCAGTACACACTCTACGGCGGAAATGTAAAAGAAGAGATTCTCTTAAAATCAAAGGAAGCACCTTCTTCCTTTGCCTTTGAACTTTCCATAGAAGGCATAATGCCTGAACTTGACGAACTTGGAAACGTCCTTTTTAAGAACATAGAAGGTGAGGTTCTTTTCCATATCCCGTCCGGATATATGATGGACGCTGCAGGAGAAAGCTCAAATGCAGTTCATTATGCTTTGAAAACCGAAGACGGCATAACCGTCCTTTACGTAAATACAGACGAAGAATGGCTGAAAGATCCTGCCAGAGTCTATCCGGTATGTATTGATCCTTCCTTTAAGGTGGGCGGCTACGGAAGCGGACAGGTGGCAGATGCCTACGTAATAGAAGGAAGCCCCAGTGAGCAGACAGGAGGCTATGAAATTCTTCTCTGCGGATATTCCACATCTTCCTCCTCCCGCAAAATGAGAAGCTATATCAAAATCAAGAATCTGCCGGAGATTCCCGCATCTTCCGTGGTGGTATCTGCAGGTCTTACGCTGCAGCAGTTGAGCACGCAGTACTGGTACGGATATAGAAGCAGTCTGTACAACAGACTCCATATTACGGCAAAGAAGGTACTGGGCAGCTGGAGTGAAAGCACAATTCTCTGGACAAATCAGCCGAGCTTTTCAGATGATGTTCTGGACTACTTTACTGTAACAGAAGATACGGAAAGAAAGAAGTTTACGCTGGATATTACCTCTGCTGTATATGACTGGTACAAGAATCCTTCTTCCAATCACGGAATCGTTATCCAGACATCTACGGAGGGGCAATCCGGCCATGTAGGTTTTGCATCTACTCAGGATCCTAACGTGGATATCGTAATAGCACCGATATATGAAGTAAATTACCGGGATACCAAAGGACTTGAGGGAATCTGGACTTACGACAGCTTCTCAGGGAGGAATGCCGGAACCGGATATATCAATCTATTTAACGGAAACCTGGTACTGGTGCATGACGATATGAGCACCCCGGGAAGTATTCTTCCTGTGGGCATTTCTCATGTATATAACTCCTATCTTAAGGGACATCAGTATGTGTCAAACAGCAGTGATGTAAACGCACCGATTACAGCCTCCTCTTCCATGAAATTCGGCGCAGGGTGGAAACTTTCCGTATTTGAAAGCATTACCGAAAAAACAGTAGGAGACTGTCTCTACTATGTATACAGCGACAGCGACGGAACGGAGCTGTACTTTAAGGATTATGATGACGGTGAAAGCGGAAACTTCAAAAGTGAAGACGGCTATGAGATCGTCATAAAGAAACACACGGAAAATACTTCAGATAAACGCTACGTTCTTTCCGATGACGAAGACAACAAGAAGTACTTTGATGCTGCAGGCTTTATCACCCGGATGGAAGATAAGTACGGGAACGCCAAGGTATTTATCTATCAAAACGACCTGCTTACGGGAATAGAATATGTGCCGGAAGGAGAAGAAGACGGCCAGCTTCAGATTTCCTTTAGCTACTATCAGGATGGCACATTAAGCCGGATTACAAATGCCCAGGATACGTCAAAGTACGTGGATTTTTGGTATTCCGAAACTCCCGAAGGCCAGGCGCAGGCAGCAGAGGGTATGTATCTTAGAAAGATCATATTTTCCGACGGAAGAGTTTCAAGCTATCTGTATACGGAAGAAGGAGAGCTTCTTTCCGAAACAGATGAGCTTTCCGGCATTACCAATACCTTTGTTATGGAAGGTGATAAGGTAATCTTTGCAAAGGAGTCCGTGATCGGAGCCGGCGGACAGCCGTATGAGGGCATCCGAAGAGAATACAGCTACGATTATCATAAGACGAGTATTCGCACGGCAGGTCCGGATGATACCTTTGGAAATGCCGATGATCTTTTGGTAGTTTACGTATTTGATAACTACGGAAGAACGGTCTCCTCTTATGCAGCAGATCTTAATGGGAGTAAGGTATACTCCGCTTCCAGCGCCATGTACAACAGTGTGGTCGGCGGAAGCAATCCAAGGAAGAACAATACGCTTTCAGATATCATTGAAGGCGGAGCACCTGCGGTAAACCTTCTTACAGGAGGAAATCTGGAAAGTATCTCAGGCTGGACAGGAAACTTTACTTCTGGCTTTAGCGGCGCACTTTCTGCTGCAGAAAAGTTTCTTGGGGAAAAGAGTATTTCCATTACTTCTTCTGTAACTTCAGGTGAAGGAAAGTATACAAAATCCGTTAGTATTCCTTCTGCAGGAAAGTATGTTCTTTCTGCCTATGTAAAGACATCAAATCTTACCGGAGACGGCGGTGCATATATTACCCTCGGCGGTGAAAAGAGCAGAACGGTAAAGGAAAGCCCGGAAGGCTTCATGCAGGATGGCTGGCAGAGAGTATATGCCGTGTGCGAATTTGCAGCTTCCGGAAACTATGATATTTCTCTTGCACTGGAAGATGCAGAAGGCACAGCATACTTTGACTGCATTCAGCTGGAAAAGGGAGATGCTCCGTCTTCCTTTAACCTTGCGGATAACGGAAACTTTTCGGAAAGCTCTTCCTGGGGAACGGGAAACGGCGCTTCGTATACGGCGGAAGGCCTGTCCGGAAGAGGAATCAGCTTTACCAATGCTATGGATACTTTCGCCTACACCGAGCAGACCATTAAGGTAGGAAAGTCCGGCCTTGCCTTCCTTCTTTCCGGCTTTGCAAAGGCAAATCCTTCCGCAGCGGAAGATGCAGATGTATATACGGGAAATACCGGCTATGCCCACAGCGTAAGAGGTTTTTATCTTTACGCAACCCTGAAATACAGCGATAACACAGAAGAAACCATCCCGGTATGGTTCAGTCCTGATATCCGGGGCGAGTGGCAGTACGCCTCATATATCGTAATGCCTTTGGAAGAAAATCTGGAAAAGACCGTATCGGAAATTGTGCTTGGAATCTCCTATGCCTACAATACAGGAACGGCAGTATTTGATAATATCTGCCTTAGCATAGAACCTGCAGACAGCTTTACGTACGATGAAAACGGGAATCTTACTGCGGCAAAATCCTCTGACGGAAGCGGGCAGACCTTAAGCTACGTCGGAACAGATCTTACCCAGATTGAAAATGCCTCCGGAGAAAGGTACACCTTTACCTACAACGATAAGCACGACGTTACCTCTGCGGTAAGCAAGGCGGGAACTACGGCAAATTATTCCTACAACAGCAAAGGAAACATCACCGGAGCGGAAATTGTTCCAACCGAAGGAAACCTTCGGATTACCACAGAGAATACCTATTCCTCTGACGGCAGCTTCCTTACCAAGACCGAGGACTCTCTTGGAAACAGCGTTTCCTACAGCTTTGAGACTGCAACCGGCATTCTGCAGTACGTGCAGGATGCCAACGAAAACCGCACGGCATATACCCATGACGATGCAGGAAGAACCACAGGTATCTATCTTGACAGTGATAAAGACAATGCTTTGGATTCTTCGGAAAAGAATGCAGCGTTTACCTACAATGCAAAGGGCCTTCTTTCCGGGATTACAACGGCAAGCACAGTATATACTCTTGTTTATGATGATTTCGGAAATCTTACACAGGTTACAGCCGGGAATATGAATGCGCCTCTTGCAAGCTACAGCTACGGCCCGCATAACGGAAGGCTGCTTTCTACATCCTTTGCGGACGGAACCTGCGAAAGCTATGATTTTGATGAAGTAGGAAGAGTAAAGCATGCCTACACAGACAATGTTTTATGGTATACTGTAACATATGACGGAGACGGCAATGTATCCGCGTATTTTGATGAAAAGAGCGGAACAGACTACTTCTATGAATATGACAGCCTGGGAAGACTCTTAAGAGAATATGCCTTTGAAGGAGATACTCTGAAGACCTTCTCGGAAAACCGCTTTGATGCAGAGGGAAGAAATGCAAAGTACGTGTACTCTGCGGCAGGCCTTCCGGAAAGAACAAGAGAGGCAATCTATGATGATAAAGGAAGGATAGAAAGCTTCAGAACCGGAAACGGGGATCTTTTGGATCTTACTTATGATGGTTTTGTGCGACTTTCGGGAAAGACAACAAAGATTGGTGAAAGCGCAAGTAATACCCTGGATACCGAGTATACTTACCTTACAGAAGGAAACAAGACATCGGTTCTTCTTTCCGGCATCAGCTACGAAAAGAACGGGAACACCCTTTATTCCCGGGAAGTCGAATACGATGCAAACGGAAACATCATATCCGAAACCGACGGAACCGTTACCAAAGAATACACATACGATCAGCTGAACCAGCTGATTTCGGTAAAGGTTTATACAAATGGTAATGAGGATTACTACACTGTTACGGAATATACTTATGATCAAGCGGGGAATATTACCGGAGTAAGCATTACTGAGTTTGCTCCGGCGCCGGAGATTCCCGAAGATCCAGGCGATCCGAATCCCGATGACCCAGGCGACCCGGACAATCCAAATCCTGACAACCCCGGCGACCCGGATGATCCAAATCCCGATGACCCAGGCGACCCGGATAATCCGAATCCTGATGATCCAGACGACCCCGATGATCCGGACGATCCCGATGATCCGGACAATCCCGATGACCCGATTCCGCTTTATCCGCCGATTGTTGTTGTAATGTCTACAGGCGGAATCTACGGACTGAATGGATTGACCGGTAATACAGGGAATACCGAATATACTGAGACACTTCTTGGCAGCGCCGATTACTCCTACGGGAATTCTTCCTGGGGCGATATATTAACAAATTACAAAAACTATTCCATCACCTACGATGCGAATGGAAATCCTCTTTCCTACAAAGGAAATACTTTAAATTGGATTGATGGAAGAAATCTTTCTTCTATTGCATTTGCAGGCGGTGGAAGTGCATCTTATGTTTATGACTGCAATGGTATCCGGACTGAGAAAACCGTAAATGGCATCCAGCATAAGTACTACACAAAGGAAGGCGTTCTTCTTGCAGAAAGCTTCTCCGGAAAAGTCCTGGAATTTATCTACGATGAGCAAAGCCTTCCGATAGGACTGGTACTTAACGAAGGAAATACAAGCACTAAGTACTACTTTGCAAAGAGCATCCAGGGCGATGTTATGGCCCTGATTGCAGAAAACGGAACCATAGTCGCAAGATACGACTATGATGCATATGGTAAGCTGCTGTCCGTAAAGGATGCATCCGGTACTGAAATTACCGATTCTGCACATATC